>JBFWIL010000106.1:0-8447 GCA_050256015.1 Mangrovibacterium sp.
AAGAAGAATCTGAAGCAGGGCATTCTTTCGGTATTTTACGATAATCCGCAACGGACGTATAACTATAAGCAACTGGCCAGACTGCTGGGGGTCCGGGATATGGAGATTGTCAGGCTGGTCTGCGTGGCACTTGATGAGCTTCATGAAAGTGAAAAGCTGGATCAGGTACAGCGTGGCCGTTACCGGCTGAGGGCACGGAGCGGATCCGTTTCGGGCAGGGTGGAATTGCAGCCCCAGGGCTTTGCCTTTATCGATTCCGAAGAGGTCGACGAACCGGTGCTGGTGTCCCAAAAAAACCTGAATCATGCTATGGAAGGTGATCTGGTCGGGGTATCTCTGTATGCCCGCAGGAAAAAGCATCAGTTGGAAGGAGAAGTGACCGAGATCATTGAGCGGGCCAAGTCTTCTTTTGTCGGAGTTATTGAGCGTTCGCGTAATTTTGCCTTTTTGATTCCCGCGGGAAAGCTCGGTTTTGATCTGTTCATTCCACTGGATAAGCTAAAAGGGGCCCGGGAAGGACAAAAGGTCGTGGGCCGGATCACCGAATGGCCGGCCCGGGCTAAGAACCCTTTCGGAGAGGTTATTGAAATCCTTGGTGATGCCGGGGAAAATGAAACGGAGATGCATGCTATTCTCGCGGAATATGATTTGCCGCTACGTTTCCCGGAAAAAGTGCTGCAGGCGGCCGGGAAGATCCCGCTGGAAATTTCTGCAGAAGAAATTGCTTCCCGTCGCGATATGCGCGGTGTAATCACCTTCACCATTGATCCGGAAGATGCCAAGGACTTTGACGATGCCCTTTCCCTGAAAAAGCTGGAGGACGGATGTTGGGAAGTGGGGGTGCACATTGCCGATGTGAGCCATTATGTACGGCCCGGATCCCTGCTCGATGAGGAAGCCTATAACCGGGCCACTTCGGTGTACCTGGTCGACCGGGTTGTGCCCATGCTTCCCGAGCACTTGTCGAACGGCGTTTGTTCTCTTCGTCCCCATGAAGACAAGCTATGTTTTTCTGCCGTGTTTAAGCTGACCGATAAGGCACGGGTTCAGGATGCCTGGTTAGGACGTACCGTTATTCATTCCGACCGTAGGTTTACTTACGAGGAAGCCCAGCAGATCATCGATAGCGGGGACGGTGATTGCTGTAACGAGGTGTTGAAACTGAATGAGCTGGCCCAAAGGCTTCGTGCCAGCCGTTTCCGTGAGGGGTCAATTTCTTTCGAAAGGGTGGAAGTCAAATTCCGGATTGATGATAAGGGTAAACCGCTGTCGGTCTATTTCAAGGAGGCCGGAGAGAGCAACATGCTGGTGGAGGAATTCATGCTGCTGGCTAATAAAAAGGTGGCGGAATTTGCCGGAAAGGTTTCCGGACGAACACACCCAAAGACTTTTGTTTATCGTGTGCATGACAAACCCGATCCGGAGAAACTGGATAATTTCAACCACTTTATCAAACGTTTCGGTTATACCATTCAAACGACTACGCCCAGGATGATCTCGCATTCAATGAACACGCTGATGGAAAGCGTTAAAGGGAAAAACGAGCAGAACGTCATTGAAACCCTGGCTATTCGTTCCATGGCCAAGGCCGAGTATTCCACCCGGAATATCGGGCATTACGGGTTGGGTTTTGATTTCTATTCCCATTTTACTTCGCCCATCCGGCGTTATCCGGATGTGATGGTTCATCGGCTGCTGGATCGTTACCTCGGGGGAGGACGTTCGGCCAATGCCCGGAAGTATGAGGAGCACTGCAAGCATGCTACGGAAATGGAGATCCGGGCTGCATCGGCCGAAAGGGCTTCGATCAGGTACAAGCAGGTCGAATTTATGAAAGACAGCATCGGATCGGTATATCCTGGATTGATCTCCGGTGTAACCGACTGGGGAATTTATGTGGAGCTGGAGAACAAGTGTGAGGGGATGGTTTCCATACGCGATCTGGACGACGATTTTTACATTTTTGACGAAAAGAACTATTGTCTGGTTGGGCGGCACAGCCGGAAAACCTACCGGTTGGGAGAGCCGGTTAAAGTCGAAATTTCCCGGGCGAATCTGGAAAAGAAACAGCTTGATTTTAAGTTGGTTGAGTATGTCGATCTGTTGCCGGGTTAAACAGGAGTGATTTGATTCGAAAAAATAGGCTATATTTACGCGGCAAATATTTAAAATCTTCCGGATATGGTGGCAAACCATGGCAATGGGACCAATAAGAAAGATGTCAACAGGGAATTTATCTTAAATACCGCACAAGACATTTTCAGTAAGTACGGCTACAAAAAGACCACGCTTGACGATATCGCCAATGCAGTCCGAAAAGGCAAGAGTTCGCTTTACTATTACTTTGAGAGCAAGGAAGATCTTTTTCAGGCCGTTATCCTGAAGGAGGTTGATGTGCTGAAACGGGAACTTGAAAAAGTAGTGATGCGCAATACCGATCCGGTGGAAAAGCTGAGGGATTATATTCTGACCAAGCTGAATACTTACCGGGGCCTGTCCAATTTTTACCATGCACTGGAAAGCGATGTAACCGCCATTGAGTTTATTGAAAATATCAAAAACAGATATGCCCAGGAAGAAATCCGCATGATTAAGCGTATCCTGATTGAAGGAGCCCGGAAGAACACCTTCGAGGTTTACGACTTTACCCTGGCGGCCATCGGGATCACTACGGCCATTAAGGGATTGGAGATGCCGCTCACAGCAGGGGAATACGGGCGGATTAACCTGGAGAAAGGGGTGGACAACATTCTGAAAATTTTATGCTACGGCATCATGAAACGATCCTGATTCCGAATGTAAACCGGTTTTATAACAGGTAATTCTTTTTTCCCCGGTCAGAAGATCCGTTCGTGAAGCAGTTTCCCGGTTGAGGGGTCATACTGTTTCCACTTTCCTGCTTTTTGCCCTTCAAAATAATACATTTCGTAAATCAGCTGTCCCCGGTCGTCCCAGACGGCCCATTCTCCATGCTTTTTCCCCTCACGGTAAGCGGCTTTGGCTACTTTTATCCCCTTTTCATTATAGGTGGTCCAGATACCATCCATCAGGTTGTTTTTGTAAAAACAGATTTCGCGCACCTGGCCGTTTTCAAAAAAGCTGCGGATTTCTCCGTCTTTCACTCCCTCTTTCAGGCTGATGGTCATCTGAGGGTTCCCGTTATCGTATGAGATGGTGTATATACCGGTATAGGGTTTTGAATCCAGATAATAGATACCTCCTGATTCTCTGATTTCCTGAGCCAGGGAGTTTACGGAAAACAGCAGAATAATTCCGAAGAAAAGCATCAATCGTTTCATATGGACCTCCTTTTTATAGTTTTCTGATTTCTGTCTGATATATAAAGATACAATAAACTAAAGGAAAAAGAACCGGACTTCCACAGGTTAGAAATCATTTTCTCATGCCGGCATGAAAAAACCGCTTCTGCGCTCAGAAGCGGTCATCATCTTAAGTATATGAAAAAATGCAACCTTAATTCCCATCCTTTAGCAGGATGTTTACCCGGTTGCTTGTCTTGTTCAGTTCAAAATTGTTAACTGTGGATTTTTCATAGGAAATAAAGGATGCCGTCAGTCCGTATTTCCCGGGCTTAATGTTTTTGAACTGGTAATTGCCGTCCAGGTCGGTATAGGTTACCTCTCCGGTTTCGTTAAGCGTCAGCTTGACTCCGGCCAGTGTTTCGTTGGTTCGCTGGTCCAGCACCTGGCCGCTGATCGTTGTAAGTTGGCTGTCCTGGGCCCGGACTTCGGTTTTGTTTTTTTCACTGCCGGCCCGGACAAGTACGGTGAGGCTGATCAGTACTACGGATAACAGTAACTTTTTCATTGCAGATGCTTTTAAATTTGTGTTTTAGAATTCCTGCATGTTCCGGATTGAATTATCCGGTGTCTGATACAAAGGTAAGCGTGCCTGATTACAGAATGATTAAAAACCGGTTACGCTTTTATTAATCTGCTTTAAGTTTGCGGGAAAAATCCCCTGACCCGCGGAGGTCAGGGGTTAAAACCAAAAGTGCGAGTAACTGAACCTTTTGATTTTTGTAACGCTAAAAAAAGCTGTAAGATACTTTTAGTTCGAAACGGGTACCCGGATCCAGTTGTTCGAAATATTGTTTTTCAGCCTGGTAAGCCTTGTAAACGGATTCCCGTTTTTCGCCCAGCAGATTGTCTACTTTAAAGTCTAGTTGAAAACGCTTTTTTTCCCCGATCGTTTTGCTTATATTCAGGTTCAGGCTGTGGAAGGGTACACTGTATATGTCGGGCAGGTCATTAATGCCGACAAACTCCAGGGTCTCTCCCTGCACGTTGTAATACAGCCCGGCATTCAGTCCTTTTCCAAAGCCGGTTTCACTGCCGTCAAAACTCAGCCCGGCATTGACAAGATAAGGAGCCTGTCCGGCCATATCGCGATCCTTTTTTATGCCCTGTCCGGTCCGGGAATGGCGCACTCGTGCCTGGAATTCCGTTTCGCTCATTTCAATTTTAGAATCGGTCCGGGTATAGTTGGCTGTGACACTCAGGTTTTTCAGCGATTTAGATAAAGGTTTCAGGCTTTGGCGCAGTTCAATTTCCACGCCCGTTACCTCCCCGTTGCCTACATTCCGCGGTTGGAAGGAACCTTCACTTGTGGCAAACTGAACCGTTTCAATGGGTCTTTTAAAGTCTTTATAAAAAAAACTGGCAGAAACAGTGCGTCCGCCGGACTGGAACAGCTCCCAGCGGAAGTCTAAGTTTTGAATGTCGGTGTTTTGCAGGTTTCCGTCCCAGTAAACGATACCGGCCTGGTCGTCGGCATCATGAGAAAGGCCTCCGATGAAGGTACGTCCACTGATCGGGTCAAAGATCTGTGAATAGGACAATTCCCGGAATGAAGGCCGGGCAATGGTCTTTGACCAGGAGAAGCGCAGGTTCTGGTTCTCCGTAAGCTTATATATCAGGTTGAGGCTGGGGAACAGGCCGAAATCGTCCATGACTTTTTCATTGTCCATCACCACGGTTCCCAGCTGGTTTTGTCCGGTATAATGCTGCACGTAGTTTTCCATCCTCAGTCCGGCAACGGCTTTCAGCTGTTTCAGTACATTCAGCTCGGCCGACAGGTAGCCGGCCAGGTTGCTTACCGTGGCATCAAACTGGTTGGGATTGTTAGGAATAAAAGGTACTTCATAAGTTGTTCCGTAACTGATGTTACCCTGGTAGGGCCACAGGTTTTCGGGACTGAACAATTCGTCAGGGTTTCCGGTCAGGGTAATGTTACGCACATTAATCTGAAAATTGCGAATAATGTAATCACGATCCTTATAGGTATAAGCTCCGCCGAATTTTATTCTCGATTCATTTCCGTCCAGCCGGAATTTTTTTGTCAGGTGCAATACTCCGGCCAGATTAATTTCCTTCAGATCCCGCCAGATGCGTTCCGGAAAGCCCACCTCAGTACCGATGCTGTACTGCCCCTCACGTTCCAGGTAACGGGTAAAGCGGATGTCCGGGTCTTCCATTTTGGAAAGGGTGGGGGATAATTTCCATTCAAGCTCCCATCCCTGTTTCTGAGAGGTATAGCGGCCGTCCAGCAGCAGGTTGGTCATTGACCGCTGACTGTATTCCAGGTTGTGCTGAAATCCGGAAAATTCTGTCCCGCGGTTGCTTTTGGCATAGTCAAAGATACCCGCCTGACTGGTCCCGTTTTGCAAGTGTATGAGATAAAGGCGGTATTTGGACCGGTTGGATTTCAGGGCGAGCCCGGCCAGTCCGCTGATCATCACCTCGTTTACCCCGTAATTGCCGGTCTGCAGTTCCCGGGTTTCCATTTCCGTTATTGTCTGGTCCCCTGAGAGTCCGTAGCGGCCGTAGCGGGCATTTTCATAAAAGTTGGTCGTGTTTTTGTAGCTGAGCGAAGCAGTATAACCCAGGGTGTACTTTCCGGCTTCAGTCTGATTACCCACGGAAGCTCCGAAACCCCAGTCCATAAAGCTTTTTTCTTTGCTTGCAGCCATGGTGGGGTTGAATGAGCCGAGAATATCCTTGTAGCGCTGTGCTACGGCTCCTTGTCCGTTGTCATCAGCTATGGCTTCCACAAAAAGCGGAATGTTATCGGTGGCAGGGATATTGCGGGTCCCGTCGTCAAATCCCAGAAAGTCGGTATTTCCTCCTTCATAGCTCAGGTATTCGTTGTTAAAGTGGAAATCCGGATTGTAGCCGAGGCTCAGGTTCATGCTTCCTGTTTTTTGGGTGGGGAAGTCGGTGATGTTAATATTGACCACCCCTCCGGTAAAATCGGCCGGCAGATCGGCGCTGAAAGTTTTGTTTACCACCAGGTTGTCTATGATTCCTGCCGGGAAGAGATCCATTTGCAGGGTATTCCGGTCAGGGTCCAGTCCCGGCAAATCCACTCCGTTCAGAATGGTTTTGGTATAGCGGTCGCCCAGTCCGCGCACAAAAATGTATTTTCCTTCTTCCACCGACACTCCGGTTACCCGTTTCAAAGAAGAAGCTGCGTCCGAGTCTCCTGTTTTTTTCAGGGCGGCGGAAGAAATGGCATCCAGCACGTTGACTGAATTTTTTTTCATGGTCAACATGGCCATCTCGTTGTTGTGTAAGGCACGGGCTGTCACCACGGTTTCGCCGATTTCAACGATCGTTTCCTGAAGCATCAGTTTGTCCAGGACGGTAACTTCACCGGCAGCGACCACAACATCCTCAACAAGCAGTGGGGCATAGGAAATAAAGGAAACACGGATTTGGTAAGTGCCTGCTTCAACGGGGAGGTTAAAAGCACCGTCCAGGTCGGTCAGAGTGCCCCTGGTTGTGCCTTCCGCGAAAATGGTGACTCCCGGCAGATATTCGCCGGTTTTACCGTCATAAACTGTTCCTCTGATCCAGCCTTTTTGTGCGAAAGAGAGTGTGCCGAGAAACAGGAACAGAACCGTTAATTTGAATTTTGTTACTCGCATAATATGTGAAAAGTTGTATGAGATAAATACTTAAAAAACTCACAGGCCATGGCCTGTGAGTTTTTTAACCGGACTCTGTTCTGTTAGAAATCAGCCAGTGCTCCGGACACGGCAGCCCATGACCAGCCTGAGAATTTACTTGCGTCAGCTCCTACGGTGTTGGCTCCGGCAGCAACTGCAGTAGTGAAAGCGTCCGAACCGTCCAGGAAGAAATCGGTCACGGATTTTCCTTCGGGAAGCGTTACTTCGAAGTTGGCAAAAGTGCAGGTGTAGTATAAGGGTATCTTGTCGAATGTTTGTCCTTCCTTGAGATCGAAGAAATAGATGTTAGACATGTCCGCATTGGTGTCTTTGATCTCATTGGTGGCATCATTGTCTACCAGCCCGGCAGCATCTCCGGCCTGAATACTTCCGTTTCTCAGCACGTAGTTGGCCGAGGCGGCAGTTCCTTCCGGCCCGTCGAGCTCGAAACATTTATCACCCGGATTGATTACGATGAAATTGTCCAGTGTTCCTGTCCAGCCCTGGTCCCCGTCAATGGCATCGTCACCGGTATTCCAGACGATGGCGTTACTCACATTAACTGTGCCGCCAAACCATTCGATTCCGTCATCCTGGTTCGAAATAATTTCAACATTCTCAATCACGGTAGCTGAACCAACCCCGCCCAGGGTCAGCCCGTTTATCTCGTTACCTTCGCCGATGTTGGAACCCCCGTGACGGATGGATACGTATTTAAGTACACCTGAATTGTCTTGCGCGTTGGTTCCTCCGTACAGACCATTCTGGTCATCGGCGGGAATTCCTTCGATGCTGGCTGTTTCTGAGGCAGCAGAGATGGGAGCATTTCCCAGGATGATCAAACCGCCCCACAATCCGTTCAGTGTCGGGTCGAGGTTAGGACTGGCCACTTCACCCGGCACGATTTCGTCGGCTACGGATGTGAAAATAATGGGCTCATCGGCGGTTCCTTCTGCCATGATTTGTGCTCCGCGGGCAATGATCAGGGCGGTGGCATTGGCTCCGGTCCCGGCCTGTCCTTTTACAATGACACCCGGCTCAATAATCAGGGTTGCCCCGCTCGTAACGGCAACACGGCTGGCCAGAATGTATATTTTACCGCTTTCCCAGCTCGTATCTTCGGTGATGTTTTCGCTTACAGTGATCTCGGTTTCTTCCTCTTCAACGGTGACTGAGGCAGTAGACTGTGACTGTTGTCCCTGGGTATCAATGATAGTCAGAGTAACTGTTGCAGCTCCTTCTGTTGTGCCAGCGGTGAAACTTATGTTTATGGTACCGCTGGTGGATCCGATCGTGCCGTTGGTGTTGATCTGGGCAGATCCGTTCACTGCATCTACCGTGGCCGACTGGAACCCGGCAGAAGCGGTGTAAGCAAAGGCCAGCTCGACAGCTGTCCCGGAAAAGACTGTTGAACCGTCTGCAGGCGCCGTGATGGTAGGCGGGGAGAAGACCTCGTCTTCATCATCGTCACTACAGG
>JBFWIL010000107.1:0-8439 GCA_050256015.1 Mangrovibacterium sp.
CGGTCTTTACGTTTCATAAACTTATTGAAATAGTATTTTACCGGGTTAGTGTATTTCAACAGTTTCCAGGGGCGGCTGCTATGTGGTTAGTGAATGACCGGCAGCATCAAAAGCAGGTAATTCCGGAATCCCAGGCTTCTTGATTTCCTGGAAATATACACATCGTACCAGTCTTTTCCAGTGGACAATTCCCTGAAGGAGAAGCTTTTTAGCAGGCCGGTTGTAAGCAGTGTACAGCAAAAGCTCAGGCTGTGGGAGGTATCGGCAATGGCTGATTTTTCATGTTTAAAATTGAGGTAAGGAAAGTTGATTTTTCCCTGCTCATCGGTGGTCACGGCTCCAAGCATACCGCAGTTTTTCTGTTGCCTGCTAAGCTCCAGCATCCGTGTTAGTGTGTCTTTTTTGATGATCACATCCGATTCGACCAGCACCAGCGGAACATCCATTTCCAGCGCCAGTTGCTGGGCTTTTTGCAGGGTGATATGATAGTTGGGTGAAGGGGTATTGGTCAGGTCTTCAAGATTGATCATTTCAAAATCCAGGGTTGCCTGATTTTTTTCAAGGATGGTCCTGGTTTCTGTTGTGCTGAAATCATTGAACACGATATACCGGTGGTCCCCGTCAGCTTCATGGATAGCCCGGATGGTTTGCAGCGTAGTTCCGATCGAATCTTTTACGGGTGTAACGACTAATAATTCAGGCATATTGTAAGGGTTTGAAGGTGATGTTGAATTGACTGGCCAGGCGTTGCAGGTCTTCCACAACGGCTTCCTGTACCGGTATCCCGTTTTGCAGGCGTTTCCGGGTTATTTCCCGTTCCGGATCGCCGGGAATAAGCACCGGCTGGTCAGTATTTACCCCCTCGGCCCTGCGAAAGGTGCGGATCCAGTTATCCATATGCTGTTTGAATTCTCCGGCCGGACGGAAGGCATCCACCCGCATGGCTCCCAGAAAATGACCGATCCCTTCTCCAACCTGGTTGCCCGAAGGTTCCAGGAATGCCACGAAGGGAGGTACCCACGGACCATAATTGGCACCGGAGAGAACGGCTGAAAAAATATCGACCAGGGCTCCCAGACAATAGCCTTTGTGCCCGCCGTGCTGACGGTCTCCTCCCAGCGGAAGCATGGATCCGCCCTTTTTCAGGACGGCTGCATCGGTGCTTGGATTTCCGTCCAGGTCTACTGCCCAGCCTAAAGGAGCATTCCGTCCTTCGCGTTGAAGCACTTCCAGCTTGCCGTTAGCCACCGTGGTGGTGGCCATATCCACAACCAGGGGGGCTTCTTCCAGAGCCGGAACAGCCACGCATATCGGATTGGTGCCCAGTAGCCGGCTTTTGGAGAATGTGGGTGAGACCAGCGGACTGGCATTGGTCAGGGCAAGGCCTATCATATCTTCGGGGAGGGCCATCATGGCATGGGTGGCGGCAATTCCGAAATGGTTGGAATTTTTTACGGCTACCCAGCCGGTTCCCGCATTCCGGGCTTTTTCGATGGCCAGTTTCATGGCCCGATGAGCAGTAACCAGTCCGGCTCCCATGTCGCCGTCAAGTACTGCGGTGGAAGGGGTTTCGTGTACCACATGCATGTCGGGACGGGCATTCAGCCGTTTTTTTTCCCAGAGCCGTACATAGCCGCTAAGCCGGGCTACTCCGTGCGAATCGATTCCGCGCAGGTCGGCCTGATTCAGGGCATAGGCAGCAATTTCGGCCTGATTGTCCGGGCAACCCATGGCCCTGAAAACCTGACGGGAGAATTCTTTTAAATAGGCAGAACGAATGATCATATTTTATTGTTTCCTGTGAAAGTCACGTGCTGAAGCCTGTGCTGCGGGCATGATGAGCAGGTCATCAATGTTTACGTGGGCAGGCCGCGACAGCACAAAGTAAATACTTTCTGCGACGTCTTTTGCATACAGGGGGGTAAAACCTTCATATACCATGTCGGCTTTTCCCTGATCTCCTTTGAACCGGACCAGCGAAAATTCTGTTTCGACGGCTCCCGGACTGATTGTGCTGACCTTGATGTTATGGGGCAGCAGTTCGATCCGCATGGCCTTGCTGATCGCATTAACGGCATGCTTGGTGGCACAGTAAACCGATCCCATCGGATAGGCTTCCTTCCCGGCAATGGAGGAAATGTTGACAATATGTCCCTGCTTCCGCGTAATCATCCACCGGGATACTTGTTGAGTGATATATAACAGCCCTTTTACATTCGTGTCTATCATCGTTTCCCAATCATTCGTATCTGCTTCCGCAACATTGTCCAGGCCTGCTGCCAACCCGGCATTGTTGATCAGCACATCCACTTTTTTCCAGTCTTCGGGCAGCCTGTTCAGAGCTGCTTCTGTCTCTGTCACGGAGCGGATATCGAAGTTTAACAGCATAACCGCAGTCTCTTTTCCCAGTTTCTGCTGCAGGGCTTCCAGTCGTTCCCGGCGTCTGCCGGTCAGAATCAGCCGGTATTGCCTGGCTGCCAGCAAATGTGCGGTCTCCATTCCGATACCGGATGTTGCCCCGGTAATCAGGGCTGTTTTTTGTGTCATAATCGGTTGGTTTATGCGTTATGCAAAGGAAATTAAAATTCTCTTTTTTTTATGGAAAAATAAACTACTTGACTATTTTTGTTTCCACGATTTATGCGATAAAGGTAACTATATGGCTGAAGAGACAGCAAACAAAGCGGTGTTTCCCATCAATCTGATTGAAGAACCTGCCGACCTTAAAGATATTGTTTTCAATTTGATGGTAAACCCGAATCTGGCCCCGGTTAATTATTTCAATGATTTCAGCGATGAAGGAATCGAACCGGAGAGCTTCTCCGGAGCTGAAACCGATGATGCGGGTGTGTTTACCACGGATAACGGTCAGACCATGGCTATGACTACCCATGCTTTTCATCATCATCTGATGAATGATCCGCAGACTGCTACGGAGATTTTACTTAGCCGGGCTGTTCGCCGTATGGTTTGTTGCGGAGCCAAACCCCAGGTGGTCAGCGCTTTTTTGTATCATATCAACATTGCCGATCCGAACGGACAGCGGATTGCTTCCGGTGCCAAGAAAGGGCTGGAGCGTGCCGGAGCCGGATTCGGACTGAAAGTTTCCGATCGGAAAATCCGCTTCGACTGTTTCTCCAGCCTTGGTCCGGTGCCGCCAACTTTGATCATTAGTCTGATGGGGAGCATAGCCGATCAGGAACGAATTCTGACCCATCAGTTAAAAACCAAGGGAAACAATATTTTTATGATCGGTCGGTCTTCCGAGGATATCGGTTCATCTGAATATCTGGAGTTCTATCACGGAGTGGAAGATTCACCGCTTCCGTTATTCGACCTGGAGCTGGAAGTCAAACTGCAGCAACTGATGGAACAGCTGATAGAAAAAAAACTTATCTCCTCGGCCAGTCCGGTTGGCAAGGGAGGGTTGTTCTTTTCTTTGTTGCGGGCAGGTATGCCCGGCGGATTGGGTTTTGACATTACCACCGATGCGGAGATCCGGCGGGATGCTTTCCTGTTTGGGGAATCCATGGGCAGGCTTATTGCGGGTGTCCCCCAGGGAAGAGCGGACGATTTTGTGGATTTTATGCGGGATTCCGGACTGCCCTTTTTTGCCCTGGGGCATGTAACCCGCGGAGAAATCCGTATTGATGATGAGTCGTATGGTTTTATCGATAAAATGATACCCGTGTCCCGGTAACGATCTTTTCTTATCAGGATCCTGAAAAGAACGCTTCGATATAGCGGGTTAAAACCAGACTTGTTTGCGCTTTGCCGTGCGTGAGAAATGACGAATGAAAATGAATAAAAAGCAGCAGGTCGAGCAGATGTTTGACAACATAGCCTCCAGCTATGATTTTCTGAATCACTTCCTGAGTATGGGAATCGATAAATTGTGGCGGAAAAAGGCCGTTCGCATGTTAAAGAAGTACAACCCTATGAATATTCTTGATGTTGCTTCAGGAACGGGCGATTTTGCCATTGAAACGGCTAAGATCATGCCTCATGAAATTGTCGGTTTTGACCTGTCGGGGCAGATGCTCCGTGTGGGTGAGGAAAAAGTCAGAAAACTTGAATTGGACGGGATAATCCGTTTTCAGAAAGGTGATTCCGAAAATATGCCTTTTGCTGCCGGGTCATTTGATGCCATTACAGTAGCCTTCGGGGTCCGGAATTTTGAGAACCTCGAAAAAGGACTACAAGAATTTATCCGCGTTTTAAAACCGGGAGGTGTGGCTGTGATCCTGGAATTCTCCCGCCCGCACGTTTTCCCGTTCAGACAGCTCTATATGTTCTATTTCAGGCATATTCTTCCACTTATAGGCGGTCTTATTTCGAAAGATGATTCGGCCTACAATTATCTGCCTGAATCGGTGATGGCCTTTCCCGATGATCAGGACTTTCTTAATATCCTGAAGCGAAACGGATTCAGCCGTTTCCGCCAGCGGCGCCTGACTTTCGGTATAGCTACTATCTATGAAGCTGTGAAATGAAGAGAACGACTGAGTGGTCAAATGGAATCACTGATCTCTCCGATTTTCCCGGCAAAGAGGATAACACCTGTACTGTTTTCCCTGATCAGGAACAGGAAAGGCCGGTCAACAAAGAAATCAATTTTTTCAGGTTCTGAAGGAAGTGAAGTATTCAGCATCTCTACAGCCGTAACAGCAGCGGCTTCCGTGCCTTCTTCATTGACCTCGACATAGGTTTTATGGATGACTTTGGAAATAAAAATATCTAGTAAGTCAGTCATGCCGCTGAAATCTGCCTCTTTTGCTTTGAAAGCTTTATGCATGCCCATGGCCGGCAGGATCTCTTTTTCCATGTCATAACTGCATTCAATTTTAAATCTGGGAAGCTTCAGATTGACATTACAGGTACGGTAATACAGGCTGTTCCAGTTTTCGGTATTGGCCTCCCCTAACAGATCCTCTGCTGACTTTCCGTCGTGCGGAAGCATAACGACCATGTTGAAGGCCCCGTTTCCGTATGGCAACTGCAGGTATCCGCCATTTTCCGTTGAGGCATACCGAAATTCCGCTGTCTGCTGCATCATTCTGACGGTTTGCTGCGATCCATTTTCCGTGGTGAACAGGTCGCTGACCGTCTGTTTTTCCTCAAATTTCATCTGCCAGATCCCTTTGAAATAGATCGCGTTGACCAGGTAACTAACTGCCTCGGGCGGTATCCCGTCGAGGACTTTCGTTATTTTTTCGTCGGTGGCATCTGAACACCAGTTGTTTATCGCATCCAATGTTTGCGGATCCGAGAAATCCATTTCCCTGACTTCTGCGTCATAAAAGGTCTGGTTTGTTTTTATAAAAGCCTCTTTAAACGAAATCCCCAATCTGTTCCAGATAGAATTGGCGATACCGAGCTCTGTCGAAGGATCTACTTCCAGCAAGGCTTCCCGCAACGTTTGGTTATAGTCGTTTATTTGTTCCATGGTGTACCCGCTTACCCGTAAGGCCTGTAACATTTCACCGGCGGTTTCTCCGTTGGCCCCGTTCAGGGTCATGGAAAGGGCCATGCTGACGCTCAGCGGGGAGATAAAAACGTTCGGCTTTGACTCCGCGTTAACGGTAGTTTTTAACAAGTCGAAGGCGAAATCGTTATCCTGACCGGTTTTGTTGAGGTATTCGCTTCCCAGTACTATTGATTCGGCTTTTTTAAATTGGTCGGGCTCATCATCATCGTCCTGGCTGCATGAGGTAAAACCGGAAAAAACTATTATTAGTGTTACAGCATAAAAAATTCTTGTGTAATTCATGACCTTAATGATTTGGTTGACGATCAGTAATAAGATGCGAAAATTGGTCTGTGGTTGCTTGTATTTTTTAAAATTTCATTAAAAATTTATTTGACTAGATGTTTTTTTGTTACAGGGGTCAGCAGGTTTCGGAGACAAACTTTATTGTATGATAGCTGTTGACCCTTGGGTATTCATTATATTTGCCGTTAAAATTAGTTGAACTTGAAGAAAGAACTGAATTTATCCCTGACTCCCGAACAGGCTTCAGAAGAAGTCTTTTTCCGACCTGTCGTTGCCCGTCTTATTGGAATCAGTCCCGAAGACATCACAGCGATTGTGGTCCGTCGCAAGTCGATCGATGCCCGGCAGAAACAAATTAAGGTCAACATGGCAGTTACGGCTTATCTGGACGAACAGCCTGTTATGCAGAGCAGGGAATATGCCTACGGGCAGGTAAGCGGAAAGCCTGCGGTGGGCATTATCGGTGCAGGGCCCGCAGGTCTGTTCGCGGCCCTGCGCCTGATCGAGCTGGGCTGCCGGCCGGTAATCTTTGAACGGGGAAGAAACGTGCACGACCGGAAGCGCGACATTGCCCGGATCTACCGGGAGCATACGGTAAATCCCGATTCGAATTACGGCTTTGGGGAGGGGGGGGCCGGAGCTTTTTCCGACGGAAAATTGTACACCCGTTCCAGAAAAAGGGGAAATATCCGGAAAATTCTGGAAGTGTTTGTGCAGTTTGGTGCCAATCCGCAGATTCTGATCGATGCCCATCCGCATATCGGTTCGGACAAGTTGCCGGGAATCATTACGCGCATGCGGGAACAGATACTGTCCTGCGGAGGAGAGATTTACTTTAACAGCCGGGTAACGGAGCTGGTGCTGAAAGGTGACCGCTGCAGGGGACTGGTTCTGAAAGAAGGCAGCCGTTTTGACTGTGAGGCGCTCATCCTGGCTACCGGACATTCCGCCCGGGACATCTATCAAATGCTTTTTCGGAGCGGCGTACCCCTGGAAATCAAGACTTTTGCCCTGGGAGTGCGGGTGGAACATCCCCAGCAACTGATCGACAGCATCCGGTATCACCGGCCTGAACGAGGACCTTACCTGCCTGCGGCATCATATACCTTTGCCGAACAGGTGGATGGCCGGGGAGTCTTTTCTTTCTGCATGTGTCCGGGCGGATTTATTGTGCCGGCGGCAACAGCTCCCGGGGAACTCGTGGTCAACGGCATGTCGTCCTCCCGACGCAGTTCGCCTTTTGCCAACGCCGGACTGGTGGTGGAGGTCAGGCCAGAAGATCTACGGGAATACCGTTATGCCGGGGTTTTTGCCGGACTGGAATTTCAGCGGCAGATCGAAAAACTTTGCTTTGAAATGAACGGGAATACCCAATTTGCCCCGGCCCAGCGGCTGAGCGATTTTGTGGATGGCAACCCCTCGACAGACCTGCCTGCCTCTTCCTGCCTGCCGGGTCTGGTTCCGGGCCTGCTTCACGAGAGACTGCCCGGTTGGCTTACTGCCCGGCTTCGTCATGGAATAAGACAGATTGATCAAAAAGCCAGGGGATTTCTGACCCGTGAGGCTATTGTGGCGGGCGTTGAATCGCGTACCTCGTCTCCTATCCGGATTCCAAGGGATGAACACAGCCTGCAGCACATCCTGATCGGTGCCCTTTATCCCTGCGGGGAAGGAGCCGGCTATGCTGGGGGCATCGTTTCCTCGGCTACGGACGGAGAGCGTTGTGCCGAAGCGGTGGCGGGATCCTTGCGATAAATGAAGAGAACGAAAAAACATGCTGACTGTATGGAAATTTGGGTCAGTTTCCGTATTTTCCCCTTGAAGGCCTGCCTATTTTGCTTATTTTTGCAGGCTCAACCTCTAGTATGAATATGCATTATGGCTCAAAAACCTTCGCTGCCCAAGGGAATGCGCGATTTCTCCCCGTTGGAGATGGTGCGCAGAAATTATATTTTCGATACGGTTAAGGCTGTTTTTCAGCTATACGGATTTCAGCCCATAGAAACCCCGGCGATGGAAAACCTGTCCGCCCTGATGGGAAAATACGGGGAAGAAGGCGACAAACTGCTGTTTAAAGTGCTTAACTCAGGCGATTTTATCGGAAATGTTCCGGAAGAGCTTTTACATGAGCGGAACAGCATCCGGCTGACCAACCTGATCTCGGAAAAAGGACTGCGCTATGACCTCACTGTCCCTTTTGCCCGTTATGTGGTTCAGCACCGCAATGAAATTTCTTTTCCTTTCCGGCGCTACCAAATACAGCCGGTATGGCGGGCCGACCGTCCCCAGAAAGGCCGTTACCGGGAATTTTACCAGTGTGATGCGGATATCGTGGGAAGCGATTCCCTGCTGAACGAATTTGAACTGGTGCAGATCATTGACGAGGTTTTTTCCCGGCTGAATATTCCGGTACTGATCAAGCTGAATAACAGGAAGATCCTGTCGGGCGTTGCGGAAACCATTGGAGAAGCCGGACGTATTACCGACATTACGGTGGCCATAGATAAACTCGATAAAATCGGATCGCAGGCTGTGAACCGGGAATTGCTGGATAAGGGCATATCGCCGGCTGCGGTGGAAAAACTGCAACCCATTCTCCGGCTGAGCGGGACCAATACCGACAAGCTCAGCCAGCTGGAAGCAGTTATCGGAAATTCAGATTCCGG
>JBFWIL010000108.1:0-8407 GCA_050256015.1 Mangrovibacterium sp.
ATCATCCTGGGTGAATCCGCGCACACGTGTCAGTCCGTGTAACTCGCCACTCTGTTCATAACGATATACGGTTCCGAATTCGGCCATACGCACAGGCAGATCCTTGTAGGAACGGGGTTTGAAGGCATAAATTTCGCAGTGGTGCGGACAGTTCATCGGTTTCAGCATATACTCCTCCCCCTCTGCCGGCGTTTTGATAGTCTGAAACGAGTCTGCCCCGTATTTTTGGAAATGCCCGGATGTTTTATACAGATCCACATTACCAATGTGAGGGGTCATCACCTGCTCGTAGCCGAATTTCTTTTGCACCTTTTTCAGAAAATCCTCCAGTTGCATGCGCAGTTGGGTACCTTTGGGCAACCACAGGGGCAAACCGGCTCCCACCTTCTCGGAAAAAGTAAACAGCTCCATTTCCTTGCCAATTTTCCGGTGGTCGCGTTTTTTTGCTTCCTCAACCAGCACCAGGTATTCGTCAAGCAGTTTTTGTTTCGGGAAAGTGACCCCGTATATACGGGTCAGCATTTTATTCTTTTCGTTTCCGCGCCAGTACGCCCCGGCAATGGAAGTCAGCTTCACCGCTTTTATATAACCGGTATTGGGCAAGTGCGGTCCGCGGCACAGGTCGGTAAAACTTCCCTGCCGGTAAAGGGAAATGGTACCGTCTTCCAGTTCACCGATCAGTTCCTGTTTCAAGTCATCCTGCTTTTGGACAAACAGAGCCATAGCTTCAGCCTTGGAGATGTCCTGACGTACTATTTCCTGTTTCTCCCGGGCCAGTTCAATCATTTTCTTTTCGACCTTCTCCAGATCTTTTTCGGTAAGCTGAGTCCCGGCCGGAAGGTCAATGTCATAATAAAACCCGGTATCAACCGTGGGGCCAATGCCAAATTTGGTTCCCGGGTAGCAAAATTCAATGGCTTCGGCCATGAGATGGGCAGAACTATGCCAGAAAATTTCCTTTCCTTCCCGGTCTTCCCAGGTAAACAGTTTAATCCGTGCATCCGATAAAATGGGGCGATTCAGGTCCCACACGGCATCATTCACTGAGACCGCCAAAACCATCTTGGCCAGGCGACTGCTTATAGAGGCGGCAATTTCAAGTCCGGTTACACCGACCCCGAACTCCCGTACGCTGTTATCAGGAAAGCTTATAGTAATCATCTGCATGCTATTGGGTATCTTTTTTCAGGCTGCAAAGATAATGAATCTTAAGAGGAAGCCTGCAAATTCCGGGCATTTTATAAACCGGACTTCCGCTTTTTTTTCACTTTTATTTTTTACGGTAGCACAGGCCATGGTCACCAGATACACTAACTGCCCTGAAAGAAACCGGTTAATATACAGGCACCTCCCTGCAGCCGGGCTTCTTTGTTCAGGCTGTCTGCCCCTTCAAAATCAGAGAGACAGAACTTACGCTTATTCCATCTCTTTTTGAAAACAACAATCTATTTTCTTATTTTGCTGCAGGAAAAAACCGTTGCAACAAGCACGCTTCGGGAAGGTCCCGGATTTTTGTTTCCGCCGGACCGGAAAAACGGCTCGATCTACTTTAAATACAAAACTATGCGTAATATTTTTATTCTGCTTTTCTTCTGTTCAGGTTTTGGTCTGCCCCTTCAGGGGCAGCAGCAAATCAGCCTGGAGGATCTGCTGGTCAAACACACTTTCCGGCAGGAAACCGTCATGGAACTCCGTTCCATGAAAGACGGATTGCACTATACCGTGCTCGAAGACGATAACAAAGTGATGAAATACACCTACCGTGACGGGAAACAGGAGGAAGTGCTTTTTGACCTGTCCACGGTAAACGATGCCCCGGTAAGCAGTTTTTCCTCCTATGAATTCAGCGAAGACGAGACCAGGCTGCTGCTGACCACGAAAACAGAACCTGTTTACCGCCGTTCGTTTACAGCGGAATATTACATCTGGAATTCCGTAACCAGGGAATTGACAGCCTTATCGGCTAAAGGCCGGCAGCAGGTAGCCTCCTTTTCTCCCGACGGGGAGCGGGTGGCTTTTGTGCGGGGCAATAACCTGTTTGTAAAAAGCCTGAAGTTCGGCACGGAAAGTCAGGTAACCTTCGACGGAAAGCGGAATGAAGTGATCAACGGAATACCAGACTGGGTCTATGAAGAAGAATTTTCATACAACAAAGCCTATGCCTGGTCGCCCGACTCCCGCTTCCTGGCATATACCCGCTTTGACGAATCCCGGGTCAGGGAATTCTCCATACCCATGTACAAGGGAAAATCGCCCGAATTGAAGGGGAGCGAACGCTACCCCTCCGCCTACACGTACAAGTATCCCAAGGCCGGAGAAGACAACGCAAAGGTCAGCGTTCACGTGTATGAGATCAAATCAAAAACCAGCGTTGAAGTGGATCTGGGCGAAACGGAAAACATTTATGTGCCCCGGCTGAAATGGACTGCCGACGGTGAAGAACTGGCCGTGATGCGGATGAACCGCCGGCAGGATGAACTGCGTGTTTTGCTGGCCAATCCGTTTACCGGCGACAGCCGCCTGTTCTATACGGAAAAAAACGACCGTTATATTGCCGAAGATTTTTTGGACGATTTCATCTTCCTGCCCGGAAACGATTATTTTGTGGTAAACAGCGAACGAAACGGTTATTCGCATCTTTACCTGTACAACCGTCAGGGCTTTTTGGTGCGCCGGCTAACCGAAGGAGATTACGATGTTACCGGCTTTTACGGTTATGACGATCGCAAAAAGATTTTTTACTACCAGGCGGCTAAAGAATCCCCCTTACGCCGGGAGGTATACTATGTAAGTCTGGACCGTAAAAAACAGGGCAGGCTCTCTTCCCGTGAAGGGACCAACAGCGCCCGGTTCAGCGCCAAATTTCAGTATTACATCAACGAGTTTACCAACCTCTCCACCCCCAGACAGCTAAGCCTGCACGACAGCAGGGGCAAACTTATCCGGGTGCTGGAAGACAACCGGGAACTGCAGAGCAGATTGTCCGGTTACCGTATCGGACAAAAAGAATTCTTTTCCTTTACCACTTCCGAAGGAATCAGTCTGAACGGCTGGATGATCAAACCGGTCGCCTTTGACCCCGCAAAAAAGTACCCGGTGGTCATGATCCAGTACAGCGGACCGAATTCCCAGGAAGTGCTGGATGAATGGTCGGTTGGCTGGGAACACTACCTGGCCCAGGAAGGTTTCCTGGTAGCCTGCGTGGATCCACGCGGCACCGGAGCACGAGGAGAAGATTTCCGGAAAGTGACCTACCTGCAGCTGGGGCGCTACGAATCGGACGACCAGATAGAAGCAGCCCGTTACCTGGGCAGCCTCCCCTATGCCGATCAGAAAAACATTGCCATCTGGGGATGGAGTTACGGAGGTTTTACCGTGCTTAATTCCATGTCCAGGGGAGGAACGGTTTTTAAAGCAGGAATTGCCGTTGCCCCCCTCACCCACCATAAGTTTTACGATACGGTTTATACCGAGCGTTATATGCGCACGCCAAAGGAAAACCCCGACGGATACCACGACAACACCCCCATGAGGAATCCGGAAGGCATTAAAGGCCGGCTGCTGATCATTCACGGAACAGCCGACGACAATGTGCATCTGCAAAATACGCTGGAGCTGACCGAAGAGCTGGTCCAGGCCGGAGTACAATTCGATATGGCTATCTATACCAACCGGAATCACAGCATTTACGGCGGGAACACGCGCATGCATTTATACCGGCGAATGACCGATTTTCTCATATCCAATCTGCAATAGGCACTTTGGATCATCCGGCCAGGTAATTCCGGACAAAAAAATCAATAATATGCCGAACCTAACGGGTTTTTGCTTTGATTTTTTTCGAAAATTTTTTTCTACGCACTGGCTGCGAAACAAAATTTTCCTATATTTGCATCGCCTTTACAGAACACTGGTAACAGAAGCTGAAACGTCAGCAATAAGTTCTGAAACCGGCGGTAAGGTAATATAATGCCCAGATGGCGGAATTGGTAGACGCACTAGTTTCAGGGACTAGCGTTCGCAAGGACGTGCAGGTTCGAGTCCTGTTCTGGGCACTTTGAAAAAATCAAATAAATCCAAAAGCACTTAAAATCAATATTTTAAGTGCTTTTTATTTATATACCCATGAAGAAAGTGCCATATAACAAACCGGCACTCACATATGCCGACCAACTTGCACAAGGAAAATCCCGTGGTTTACTTAATTCCTGACGAAAAAAATTTTTTACGCCTTTTGTACTGGCATAAGTCTCTGAGTTTTATTTGTTAATATCATAATCAAAAATAATACTCTTCTGGCTTATGCCACCTTTTAGCATAGCTCAATTACAAACATAGGGACTAATTAATCGTAATAACTTTGTTTCATCCAGTCTATATATATTGTTTTATGCAGCACTATATCTGTATGTCGTTCTTTTTGTTAAAAGAGTATTAATAAGTATTAATCTCATATTTAAAAGTGTCATATTTCCAACAAAAAGACTAATTTTTGCACAGAATAGTAATTTAATGATTATGAAATAATATGGAGATTAAATGTCGAAAAAGTGGAAGTGAGTGTTACGGTTTGAAGGAGATGACCTTGCTATTTGATATTAGTCAACGATTACAAGATAAACAACTAAAAAATGATTTGAACATCATTGTAAAAATGGTAGCCGAATATTTAAAATCAGAACGTTGTCTCCTGACAATCCTTAACAGGGAAAATTCCCGAATTTATATGGAAGCGGCTTATGGCGTAAATTCAACACATCAAGCACGCACAAGCTATGAACTGGGAGAAGGGATTACCGGGAAAGTAGTGGAAAGGGCCCGCCCCGTTGTTGTAGAAAAAATATCAAAATCATCATTATTTCTGAATAAAACCAACCAAAAACTTCATAAAGATGGAAAGGAACTTACGTTTGTTTGTGTTCCGTTAATGGAAGAAGGTAAGGTTACAGGAACTCTGGGAGTTACACATATTTATAATCCGGACATTACTGCCGGTGAAGATATTAATCTGTTATCGATTATAGGATCGATGGTTGTGAGGGCAGCACATCGTCAGCAGGAGCGGATCGAGGAGATGGAAAATCTTAGAAAGAAAAATCTTGAGTTGGAAAATCTTCTTTTGGAAAACCGGCATATGAATATGATCGGAAATTCGGGTAAAATGCGGGATGTATTCGAGTTGGTACAAATGGTGAGTAAAACCAATTCAACGGTTCTTATTCGCGGCGAAAGCGGTGTCGGGAAAGAGCTGGTTGCTGATGCCATACACGAAGCAAGTACCCGGAAGGGGAAAGCTTTCATCAAAGTAAACTGTTCAGCTTTACCCGAATCATTGATAGAAAGTGAACTTTTTGGCCATGAAAGAGGGGCTTTTACTGGAGCCGAAGCTCAGCGGAAAGGTCGCTTTGAACTTGCCGATGGAGGGACAATTTTCCTGGATGAAATAGGCGATGTTCCTCTTTCTACGCAGGTGAAAATATTGCGCATGATACAACAACGTGCTTTCGAACGTGTTGGAGGGACACAAACTTTTCAATTGGATGTACGCATCATTTGTGCCACCAACCGTAAGCTGGAGAATATGATTAAGAAAGAAGAATTCAGGGAAGATTTATATTATCGTATAAATGTTTTCCCTATTTATATTCCTTCTTTACGCGAACGTCGCGACGATATTCCTCTTTTGGCCGATTATTTTATTGAGAAATTCAACAAAGAAAACAAGCGGAAAATTAAAAGAATTACTACTTCTGCTCTAAATATGCTAATGGTTTATTTGTGGCCCGGTAATATTCGTGAGCTGGAAAATTGCATCGAGAGAGCATGCATTCTATGTACTGATAATGTAATTCATAGTTACAATCTACCTCCTTCGTTACAAACAGCCGACTCTACCAATACGAATTCTAAATCCGGCATGAGGTATACTACGGAACAAGTCGAAAAGCAGCTTATTAGAGAAGCGCTTACTTCGACGAAAGGGAACATCTCAAAAGCAGCTGAGATCCTTAAGATTACAGAGAGAATGTTAGGTACAAGATTGAAAAAATATGAAATTGAAGTCTGGAGGTATAAAGTATGATGTTAAAGTTCCTGATTTATACTCGTAAATAGAGGACAAATAGTTACAGGAATAAGTATTTGTGTACATGAAATATTATAATTAGAGATTGTAATATTTGGATTTGTAACTTCGTGTCGAACCAGAATATTAAAAAATGCATTCAAAACAATTCATCAAAATAAACCTTGAAAATCCGGAGCATTGCCGACATCTTCTTAGCTTGTTAAATGATTACATGAAAGATGATATGGGCATAAACAAATCTATGCCGGAAGAACTTGCTCCTAAAATTATTGATGGATTAAAAAAACATACAGCATATCTTGGCTTTTTTGTTTGCATTGACGGCCAGTATGCAGCATTGGCTAATTGTAATCTGAATTTTTCTACATGGAAGGCAAAGCCATTGATTAACATTCACGATTTTATTGTATCTCCTAAATATAGAAAACAGGGAGTCGGACAGTTTCTTTTATCCGAAATTGAGAGATATGCTCAACAAAACGGATACTGTAAAATCAACTTAGAAGTCCGCAATGATAATTACAAAGCTCAAAATCTTTATAAAAAAGCAGGATTTACAAATTGTGAACCACCTATGTATTACTGGCAAAAAATAATTTAGTGTCAATATTTCCTACTTTTCAGCCTGCATATTTTCAAAATAATTCTCGTCTCTTTACATATGTGTTTTCTACCAAAGTGTAAGCTATTTTAATATTACTACCCTTGAATCCTTTGAAAAAAAGGAATTTTCGATTTTTCAACCATTTTGTATGTTCTACAGCATAATCCTACAAAAATGTAGGACTTTCCTGTCTTTCTTATTTAGAATTATTTTTAATGTTATTTGTTAGAGTATTGATTTACAGTCGGTAGTGGGTTCATTTTTCTTATGATATGTTGTTTAGCATATTTGTTGGCACAACTATGGCATGCCCCGGAACAAGCAGTATAAACTAAAAATGAAGAAATCATGAGGAAAATTGCGATCTACGGAAAAGGTGGAATTGGTAAATCCACCACAACTCAAAACACTGTTACAGGATTAGTAGAAATGGGAAAAAATGTAATTGTTGTTGGATGCGACCCAAAAGCCGATTCAACACGTTTGTTATTGGGTGGCTTAGCTCAAAAAACAGTATTGGACACACTAAGGGAAGAAGGTGAAGACATTGACCTTGAGGATATCATCAAGAAAGGATATGGTGGCACACGGTGCGTAGAGTCTGGAGGTCCAGAACCAGGTGTTGGTTGTGCTGGGCGTGGAATCATAACGTCTATCAACCTTTTGGAGCAACTTGGTGCCTGGGATGAGAAATACGAAACCGACTATACGTTCTATGATGTACTTGGGGACGTTGTTTGTGGTGGTTTCGCTATGCCAATCCGCGATGGTAAGGCTCAGGAAATTTATATTGTTGTATCGGGCGAAATGATGGCAATGTATGCTGCCAATAACATTTGTAAAGGTATCCGGAAATATGCACAAAACGGAACCGTTCGTCTAGGAGGCTTAATTTGTAACTCTCGTAAAGTTGACAACGAGCAAGAGATGATTCAGGAGTTGGCAAAACAGTTGGGAACTCAAATGATTCATTTTGTTCCGCGTGACAACATGGTACAACAGGCCGAAATTCATAGAGAAACAGTTATCGAATTTGCACCGGAGCATCCGCAGGCTGATGAATATCGGGCATTAGCGAAAAAAATTGATGAGAATAAGATGTTCGTCATCCCTACTCCACTACCAATGGAAAAACTGGAAAAACTATTGATCGATTTTGGCATTGCCAACTAATAAAAAACCATAAAAAGGAAAATAAATTATGTTACTAATAAGAGCAATTATACGCCCGGAAAAAAGCGCCAAAGTAATGAAAACCTTGTTTGAATCAGGTTATGCTGCCGTAACAAAAATTGCAGTTGTAGGCCGTGGAAAACAGCGTGGTATAAAAATTGGCGATGTAATCTACGACGAACTACCTAAAGAAATGTTACTAATGGTAGTCAAAGACGAAGACAAAAACTTTTGTGTGAAAACAATTATAGAAGCTGCCAGGACAGAACCAAACGGAGCTTATGGAGACGGTAAAATCTTTATTGCACCTGTTGACGAAGCATACACTATTAGTAAGGGAATTGCAGAATTATAGTCCATTAATCTTTTAAGACGAAAAAGTATGAAAACGATAATGGCATTTATTCGCATCAATAAAATGATTCCGACCAAAAGAGCATTGGCTGAGAATGGTATAACATCAATGACTACTTATGGGCATTGTAATGGTCGTGGTCGTGGTTATTGGGATGCAAAAGTTATGGAAGGAATTAAAAATAACG
>JBFWIL010000109.1:0-8231 GCA_050256015.1 Mangrovibacterium sp.
TCCAGAACCGGCGGCAGCGTTTTTTTTTGTGCGGACGAAGGGACTCGAACCCCCACGCCGTATGGCACCAGATCCTAAGTCTGGCGCGTCTACCAATTCCGCCACGTCCGCTGATTGAGGCGCAAAGATAAAGCTAATTTTCAAAGTACCAAAGTTCCTGAGTGCCAAACTTCCAAAGTCGCTGCAAGCTTTGGAAGTAAATCAGCGCAGACTGAAGTTCTGTCCCAGATAGACACGCCGTACATCTTCGTCGCCGGCCAGTTCCTCCGCCGTTCCGGCTTTAAGGATGGCCCCCTCAAAGAGCAAATAGGACCGGTTGGTGATGGAAAGCGTTTCGTGTACGTTATGGTCGGTAATCAGTACGCCAATGTTTCGCTCCACCAGCCTGCGGACAATTTCCTGGATGTCTTCCACGGCTATGGGGTCTACACCGGCGAAGGGTTCGTCGAGCAAAATAAATTTTGGATCAATGGCCAGCGCCCGGGCTATTTCCGTTCGTCTGCGTTCTCCTCCGGAAAGCTGGTAGCCTTTGCTTTTGCGGATGTGCTCCAGCCCGAATTCCTCTAGCAGCGATTCCAGCTTTTCCTCCTGGTATGCCTTGCTGTAGTCGGTCATCTCCAGTACGGCCTTCAGGTTGTCTTCAATGCTTAGCTGGCGAAACACGGAGGCTTCCTGTGCCAGGTAACCGATCCCTTTTTTGGCCCGTTTGTATACGGGAAGTCTGGTGATGTCTTCCTCGTCCAGGAAAATACGGCCGGTCAGCGGCTGGATCAGTCCGACGATCATGTAAAAGGAAGTGGTCTTTCCTGCTCCGTTGGGTCCCAGAAGTCCTACGATCTCTCCCTGGCTGACCTCAAAGGAAACACCCTTGACAACGGTTCGTTTCCGGTACTTCTTAACGATATTATCTGCTTTAAGTTTCATGAGAAAAGATTTTTTCGTGTTTTGCTCCACTTCCTATCCGGACTATGTTGTATGGGCGCCTGGCTTGTTTCATGCTGCTGATCCGGTTTACAATTGATCCAGTTCTTTTTCGGCCTTACGGTTTACCCGGGCTGAAATGACAATGCCTATTTCGTAGAGAAAAGCCAACGGAATGCAGACCATAATCTGGCTGAATACGTCGGGCGGAGTAATAATGGCCGAAAGGATCAGCAAGATAACGTAAGAATGCCGGCGGTATTTGATCATCATGCCGGGGGTCAGGATACCCACCTTGCTCAGGAAATAGACCACGACGGGCAGTTCGAAAATAATTCCGCTGGCCAGGGTGATAGAAGATACCGTATTGATGTATGACAGGATGTTGATCTGGTTGGTCACGTTGGGACTGATGGAATAAGACCCCAGAAAATGTACGGAAAGCGGAACAATAAGGTAATAACCGAAAAGCACTCCCAGAATAAACAGAAAAGACATGTAAAACACGGCCCCTGCCGAATAGCGGCGTTCTTTGTCATACAGGGCCGGGCGGATAAACCGCCAGATTTCAAAGATAACGTAAGGTGAGGCAACGATTAGTCCGGCGATGATGGAAGTCCAGATGTGGGTCATGAACTGGCCCGACATGTTGATGCTGATCAGTTCAAATTCCTGGTTGTTTATCCGGATGGCATCGGTTTGCATCCAGTCGGCAAGCCTGGCAAACATACGGTTTGTCCAGAATCCCGGTGTTTTCGGATTCAGGATGATTTTGTCAAAGATCAGGTCCTTGTTAATAAAGGCCGCTACGGAAAAAACAATAACAGCCAGAAAAGCCCGTATGATATGCCACCGAAGTTCTTCCAGATGTTCCAGGAACGACATTTCCTGGCCCGGATCCTTTTCCTTGTCTTTGCTTTTTTTTACCATCCTTTCCGGCTTTTGGGCTTGCTTATAATTGTCGAGACCTTTTGAATCGGGACAAATATAGTCAGATTTGATTATATTCGCATGTTGCCCTCTGGGAAATCAGAGGGAAATGCAATCCTGCCGGTTTGTTTCCCATTCGCTTCGTCTTGAGGGAAGCATGCCCCGCTGGTTATTTCCGGGGGGAATATTTCTTTTGATCGTAACTGATTTTATGGATTCAGACTCAGGGATATACAAAATGCGGAAAAACTTTTCTCATTCCGATGAATTTATCTACCTTAGATTTTTGGTAATCATTAAAGAACAGTTGCCGGATATATGCGGGTTGCATGAGAACGTGTAGAATAGAATGTATTAATAAACTTTTTTCGAATGGATAATGAGCTTTCATTGACCGATCAACTCCGTAAATACTTTGGATTTGACCGTTTCAAAGGACAGCAGGAGGAAGTGATTCAGAATGTGCTGGAAGGAAATGATTCTTTTGTACTAATGCCGACCGGAGGAGGAAAATCGCTGTGTTATCAGCTCCCGGCCATGATAATTGAAGGAACGGCGATTGTGATCTCACCCCTGATTGCGCTGATGAAGAACCAGGTTGATTCCCTGAGGAGCCTGGGAAATGATGACCGGATTGCTAATTTCCTGAATTCGTCGCTTTCCCGTCAGGCCATTCAGCAGGTACGGGATGAGGTTAGTTCGGGTATGACCAAGTTGCTGTATGTGGCGCCTGAATCGCTTACGAAACAGGAAAATGTTGACTTTCTCAAGAGTGTGAAGATTTCTTTTTATGCTATTGATGAGGCCCATTGCATTTCCGAGTGGGGACATGATTTTCGTCCGGAATACCGAAGAATCCGGCCCATTATAGAAGAAATAGGCAAAGCGCCGGTGATGGCGTTGACAGCTACAGCTACGGCCAAAGTACAGCACGACATTCAGAAAAATCTGGGTATGCTCGATTCCAAAGTGTTCAAAGCCTCCTTTAACCGGCCCAACCTGTATTATGCCGTGATGGCCAAAGTGAAGCCTGAGTTGCAGATTATCCGTTTCATTAAGGAAAATGAGGGGAAGTCCGGGATTATCTACTGCCTGAGCCGGAAAAAAGTTGAAGAACTGGCTGAACTGCTCCAGGTAAACGGCATTAAAGCTCTGCCCTATCATGCAGGTATGGATTCGGCTACGCGTTCATCCACCCAGGATAAGTTCCTGATGGAAGAGATTGATGTGATCGTGGCCACGGTGGCTTTTGGAATGGGGATTGACAAACCTGATGTTCGTTTTGTGATCCATTACGACATTCCCAAAAGCCTGGAAGGCTATTATCAGGAAACCGGAAGGGCCGGACGTGATGGTGGGGAAGGGCAGTGCATAGCCTTTTATTCATATAAGGATATTCAGAAGCTGGAGAAGTTTATGCAGGGCAAGCCTGTGGCAGAGCAGGAGATCGGGCGCCAGTTGCTGCTCGATACGGCTTCTTATGCCGAGTCGGCCGTTTGTCGCCGCTTCATTCTGCTGAATTATTTCGGGGAGAACCTGGACAAGCCCTGCGGGAATTGCGATAATTGTCTGAATCCTAAGGAACAGGTTGAGGCCGGCGATGAAGTGCAACGGGCTTTGCTTGCCATACAGGAGGTGAAGGAAAAGTACAAAGCCGAACATATTTCCGATATTCTGACCGGGAAAATGACTTCGGCGGTCAAATCGTTTCATCACGATGAGTTAAAGGCGTTCGGGAACGGGGATGATCACAGTGCCCGTTTCTGGAATGCCGTATTCCGGCAAAGCATGATTGCAGGACTGGTAACCAAGGATATTGAAAATTACGGTTTGCTGAAATTAACCGATAAGGGAAATGCGTTTATTGAACATCCGGACTCATTTCTGCTGGTGCGTAATCATAATTATGATGAGCTGGAGGAAGAGGCCAGCCTGGTGGGGGCGCCTGCAGGCGGTGCGCCCGGGGATCCGGAATTGTTCGGGATGCTGAAGGATTTGCGTAAAAAGGTGGCCAAAAAACATAAGCTCCCTCCTTTTGTGATCTTTCAGGACCCCTCGCTTTCCGATATGTCGATCCAGTATCCCGTATCGATCGAGGAATTGAAACATATTCAGGGGGTGGGTGAAGGTAAGGCCAGGCGTTACGGGGCCGAATTTGTGGAGCTGATCCGGGTTTATGTGGAAGACAACGGTATTGAACGGGCCCAGGATATGGTCGTTAAAACGGTTGCCAACAAATCCAAGTTGAAAGTGTCGATTATTTACAGCATTGACAGGAAAATTTCCCTGGAGGACATAGCCGATTCCAAGGGAATAAGTATGCCCGAACTGATCACGGAAGTCGAAGCCATTGTGAACTCGGGCACCCGGATTAACATCGACTATTACATTAATGAGGTGCTTGACGAAGAGCATCAGGAAGAAGTGTTTGAATATTTCAGGGAAGCCCATGATGATTCCGTGGAAAAGGCTCTTCAGGAATTGGGGGAAGATGAATATACGGAAGAAGATATCCGGCTGATGCGGATTAAATTCTTTTCGGAGATGGGCAATTAAAAACAAAGACCGGCAGTCTGCCGGCCTTTGTTTTTAATGCACCGTGCGTACGGATAACATAAAACAATAATAAGGTCGTTCTTATCTTGTCTTGCCGGGATAGACCTTTAATGCTTCTTCCAGTATTTTTAGTGACTTTTTCAAGTCTTTCTTTTTCAAAACATAAGCTATACGAACCTCATCCTTCCCGTGGCCCGGTGTGGTGTAAAAGCCCGAGGCCGGAGCCAGGAAGATGGTTTCGTTTTCATACTGAAAGTCGGACAGCAGCCAGGCGCAGAACCTGTCGGCATCATCGACCGGAAGCCGGACCAAGGTGTAAAAGGCTCCCATGGGAATTGGAGAATACACGCCTTCAATCCGGTTCAGTCCGTCGATCAAAAATTTCCGACGTTCTACATATTCATTGTAGGAGGCCATCAGGTATTCCTCGTTGTCTTCCAGGGAGGCCTCGGCGGCGATTTGTCCGATCAGCGGCGGACTCAGCCGGGCCTGGCAAAACTTCATAACATTGCGCCTGACTTCCTGATCCTTTGAGATCAGTGCCCCGATGCGGATGCCGCATTCGCTGTAACGCTTGGATACGGAATCGATTAGGATCACGTTTTTTTCGATTCCCTCTAGGTGAAATGCCGAAATGTATGGCGCTCCCGTGTAGCAAAATTCCCGGTAGACTTCATCCGAGAACAGGTACAGGTCGTATTTTTTTACCAGGTCGCGAATAGCGTTCATCTCGCTCCGGGTATACAGGTATCCCGTAGGGTTGTTTGGGTTGCAGATCATGATTCCCTTGGTCCGGGGTGTAATCAGCTTTTCAAATTCTTCGACAGGCGGCAGGCTGAATCCTTCTTCTATGGTTGCAGGGATCGATTTGATGACTGCACCGGCAACAATCGCGAAAGCTTCATAATTAGCATAGGCAGGCTCGGGAACAATGATCTCATCGCCCGGGTCCAGGCAGGACATGAATGCAAAAGTAACCGCTTCACTACCCCCCGCCGTGATGATAATATCCTCCACCCGGACATCAATGTTGAACCTGTTGTAATAATTTGCCAGTTTTTGGCGTAGGGACAGGATCCCCTCGCTGGGACTGTATTCCAGGATCTTACGATCAATACTGCGGATTGCATCAAGTGCTTTCTGAGGAGTGGGCAGATCGGGTTGTCCGATGTTTAAATGATATACTTTACGGCCCCTTTCCTTGGCCTTGTCGGCTAAGGGGACCAGCTTTCTGATGGGTGAATCAGGCATTTTGTTTCCCCGGATGGATGTGGTAGGCATGGTTTAAATATATTTTCTGGGCGGCAAAGATACAACTAACAATTCTATAATAATATCACTTTTTAAATTTTAAAATAAAACGAGTGAAGTTTCATCTGCCCGGTACTTAACCTTTGGTCGGAATCCTTACCGCGGAAGGGGGAATCTCTGTTGGAAGAGATAAAGATCACTGTTTTCGCGGGAATGGTGACAGATTAATGTACAAAATCATGTTTTTGAGATCCGGATTATTTTAACTTTATGCCCTGATACTAAAAATTAAAGATATGATAATAGGTGTCCCCAAGGAAATTAAGAATAATGAAAACAGGATTGCTTTAACGCCCGCAGGGGTTGCTGAGTTAACAAAAGCTGGACATCGTGTTTATGTTCAGTCAGGTGCCGGGAATGGCAGCGGATTTTCGGACGGAGATTACCTGACAGCCGGGGCTGAACTTCTTCCGTCCCTGGAGGCGGTTTACGATCAGTCCGGGATGATCATAAAAGTAAAGGAACCCATTGCTGTGGAATATCCCCTGATTAAAAAGGGACAGATCCTGTTCACCTATTTTCATTTTGCTTCTTCAGAGGAATTGACTCAGGCTATGATCCGCAGCGGAGGAATTTGTCTTGCATACGAAACAGTGGAACTGGCTGATCATTCGCTGCCTCTCCTGATTCCCATGTCGGAGGTTGCCGGACGAATGGCTGTTCAGGAAGGTGCCAAATACCTGGAAAAACCTTTCGGGGGATATGGCGTATTACTGGGAGGTGTCCCCGGGGTTCCGCCCGCGAAAGTCCTGATCATAGGAGGAGGTATTGTCGGGACAGAAGCCGCGAAGGTTGCCGGTGGTATGGGGGCCGATGTGACTGTCATGGATGTCAGTATGCGACGTTTACGCTATCTGGACGACATTATGCCGGCCAATGTGAAGACCATGATGAGCAGTGCTTTTTACCTCCGGGAGATGGTGAAAATACACGATTTGATTATTGGCGCTGTCCTTATACCTGGAGCCAAAGCCCCGAAACTGGTAACGCGGGATATGGTCTCGACCATGCGTCCGGGAACGGTGCTGGTCGATGTTGCCGTTGATCAGGGCGGATGCTTTGAGACCACAAAGGCAACAACCCATGATCATCCCACCTTCGTGATTGATGATGTGATTCACTACTGCGTAGCCAATATGCCCGGAGCCGTTCCCCGGACTTCAACACTGGCATTGACCAATGCAACCCTGCCATATGCCATGGAAATTGCAGGAAAGGGATGGCAACAGGCCTGCCGGGATCATACTCCCCTGAAGAAGGGACTTAATATCGTTGACGGAAAGGTGGTTTACCGCCATGTGGCGGAGGCTTTCGGGCTGGAATATAAACAGGTGGATACAGTACTTTAAAACGGCTTGCTGTGCCCTGATTTCAACAAAGTTTTTTATTTTTGCTGGCTCTTACAGGATTGAGATCAGTGAATTTCGTTTTCCCGTAGGCGGAGCCGGGTATTCCTGTGTTTTGATTTCAGGGGTGCCGGGTTGTTTGTTTGCAGATAAATAACGCATAGCAAGAATTGATTATGGAAATTCCCAGCAAGTATAAGCCCGGACAGGTTGAAGACAAGTGGTACAGTTACTGGATGGAAAACGGTTTTTTCCGGTCTACGCCCGATGAGCGCGAACCTTATACCGTTGTAATTCCTCCTCCTAATGTGACGGGGGTGTTGCATATGGGACACATGCTGAACAATACGATTCAGGATATTCTGACCCGCCGGGCCCGGATGCTCGGGAAAAACGCCTGCTGGGTACCCGGAACCGATCATGCATCCATTGCCACTGAAGCCAAGGTGGTAGGCAAGCTGAAGCAGGAAGGACTTAGCAAAACCGATCTGAGCCGTGATGAATTTCTGGAACATGCCTGGGAATGGACTCGCAAGCATGGCGGCATTATCCTGGAGCAGTTGAAAAAGCTGGGGGCTTCCTGCGACTGGGACCGGACCTGCTTTACCATGGACGAGGCCCGCAGCGCATCGGTAATCCGGGTGTTTGTGGATTTGTTTAACAAAGGCTTGATCTACCGGGGTGTACGCATGGTACACTGGGATCCGGCGGCCAAAACGGCTCTCTCGGACGAAGAGGTGATTTACCGGGAAGTGCAGTCGAAACTATATTACCTGAAATACCGTATTGAAGGCTCGGAAAACGAGTTTGTAACCATTGCCACCACCCGTCCGGAAACCATTCTGGGCGATACGGCGGTCTGCGTTAATCCGGAAGACAAGCGTTTCCTCCATCTGAAGGGGAAACGGGTGCTGGTGCCTTTGCTGAACCGCTCAGTTCCTGTTATTGAAGACGATTATGTGGATATGGAATTCGGAACGGGTTGCCTGAAAATTACCCCGGCTCATGATGTGAACGACTATGAGATCGGTTTGCGCTACAACCTGCCCAGCATCGATATTTTCAACGATGATGGCAGCCTGAGCGAGGCCGCCGGACTGTTTGTCGGGGAAGACCGTTTCGCGGTCCGCAATAAGATTATCCGGGAACTGAAGAAACTTGGGCATG
>JBFWIL010000110.1:0-8164 GCA_050256015.1 Mangrovibacterium sp.
GGAAATGGACCGAATGCAGGACGATGACGACCTGTTTGAAACCAAGTCGTTTGGTTTTAATCTGCAGGGGGTTATGAACATGGGCCGTATGATGAAATGGGAAAGCTGGACCCGTACGTTTAACCTTCTGGGGCATGGTGGTGCCGGCTTTGCCAAAATGGATTATGATGTAAACGGTGTGGACGATGACTGGTATGGAAGCCTGATAGGGGGGCTTACCCTTCAGGCCCGCTTGTCGCCGCGCGTATCACTTTATGCCGATGGTACGGCCAAGGGAAACTACAGGCAAAATTATGCTTTTGACGGTGCCCCGGGCAATAGCAACCGTCCTGTGTTTTTCAGGGGAACCGTGGGTATCTCCGTTGCTTTGGGCGGGCATGCCGAACATGCCGACTGGTATCTGAGCGATGTGTCCCTGTCCGATGCATTTGGTACACGTGTAGGCGCTGTGGAATCGGAGCTGAATGATGTGCAGCAGGCCGGTCGTCAGCAGGCCGGCAAAGTTGATGAACTGAGCCGTAAGATCGACGATCTTGATCGCAGGCTTGCCGGCGTTCCCTCAAGTGTGAAAGCCGATCCGGAAGAGATGATCGAAAAGCTCATCAACGATGGTTATGTAAACCTGTTTTTCGACTTCAACAGTACCCGGATGAATGACCCTGTCAGCACTATTAACGTGCTGCGCACCTACCTGAATGCCAATCCGGATGTGACGGTTGAACTGAGAGGTTATGCCGACGAGCGGGGTACGGAAGCGTACAACCGGCAGTTGTCGAAAAAGCGTGCCGATGCCGTTGCCCGGGCGCTTATAAATGCCGGTGTTGAGGCTTCCCGCCTGGATGCTGTTGGTATGGGCGAAGACATCAGCATCGACTCCGACGCAGCCGAAGCATACCAGCTGGCCAGGAGAGTGTCTTTTGTGATCCGGAAATAAACCGGAATTTTTATTTTGTTAGTTCTGTTTGGTTCGCTATCTTGTTGTGATATTTGTTTTTTGAACTGCAAATCCATCCATTTAATCCGGGTGTGTCCCGGGGGCGGGTCCTGGCGGAACAGTTTCAGGGCATACATGAATTCACAGGAGTGATCTAAATGCTGATTATTATGAACAGGAGAGACCGGAGGCGGTATTATTTTCGTTATTTTATTATTCTTTGTGTCATCATATTTTTGTCGCTCACCCTGTTCTTTTTTGCCGGAATCCGGTTCCTGGAGATGCAAAAGATCAGCGAACTTAAGGAAGAACAGCACCGAAAAGTGTTGTCCGAGCAGTATTTTTTTGAACATACATTCAGAGAGTCGGTTTATGATTTGAAAGTCATGGCAGACAATTTGCTTTTCCGGGAGGTAATAACGGGAAACAATAAGGATGAGATGATGAGGGCGTATCTGGAAGGACTGGTTACCGACCTGCTCCGGCAAAAAAGGAATTATTACCAGTTTCGTTTTCTCAATAAGGAAGGGGCCGAGGTTTTCCGGATGGAAAGGGAACAAGGAATGCCGGTAATGGTTCCGCCCGACAGATTACAGGATAAGAGCAGGCGTTATTATTTCAGGGAGGCAATAAAGCTGGAGGAAGGAAGTATTTATGTTTCTCCTTTTGATCTGAATGTTGAAAATGAAGAACTGGAAAAGCCCTTACGTCCCATGATTCGTATATGCACTCCGGTTTTTTACAGTGAAGAAAAAATAGGGATCAATGTGCTGAACTGCGATGGTTCCTCTCTGCTTGCAGCCTTCCAGGGAAAAGCCAGTCAGGGAACGGGGGGCAGCTACCTGCTTAATCGCGACGGATACTTCTTAAGCGCTCCCGACTCCCTGCTTGCATGGGGGTTTATGTTCCCCGGCAGGACAGGGACCCGGATCTCCGATGTATTCGGAACAGATGCCGGCCTGATTGAGAAGACGGCTCAGGGGCAGTTTAAGACAGAAAACGGATTGTATACCGTTGCAACCATATATCCGTTTGGAAAAGCCGGATTGGGAGAAGAAGCTTTGATGCCGAAGCAGGATTACTCCTGGAAGCTTCTTTCATTTGTTCCTGAGAGCAAAATGTCGTTTGCTTTTTTTATGCCTTCATACAGCCTTTGGCTGTTTTACCTTTTTGCCCTGCTTGTGGGAGGTGTGTTTGCTTCTTTTTATTCGAGGCTGGCAGTTCGTAAATACCAGGCCATGCAGGATCTGGTTCAATCCGAAAAGAATCTCAGGGAGGCCAACCGGGTTAAAAATCAGTTTTTTTCCATACTTTCTCATGATCTGAAAAATATTTCGGGCTCGCTGTCTTCTTATCTGGAGTTAATTTGTGACGGATACGATTCGTTTGAGCCGGAGGAGAGAAAAACGCATTTGGATACGGTGGCTCATGCCGCATCCATGCTTACCCGTTTGCTTTACGATATTCTTGAATGGGCCCGACTGCAACAGGATAAGGTGAAAATTAAGCCGGAAGAACTGGATGTGGCGGTTTTGTTCGAAGAGCAGAAAAATCAGAAGGCATTGGCCCTGACCAAGAAAGAGTTGATGCTTGAGTTAAGTGTGGAAGCCGGTTTGAAAGTATTTGCCGATCAGCATATGGTAAAGACTATTCTGCGTAATTTGCTGGACAATGCTGTTAAATTTTCCTTCCGGGGAGGGCGGATTGTTTTGTCGGGCGTGCGGATAGCCGATGAAACAGAATTCCGGGTTACCGATTTCGGCACGGGTATGGACGAAACAAAGCGAAAGCGGATTTTTGATCTGGATGCCCGTGTGCAGATGCCGGGAACAGAGCAGGAAGAAGGCACCGGTTTCGGACTGAAGCTGGTGCTGGAGCTGGTCCGGAAGAATAAGGGGTCGCTGCATGTTGAAAGCGAGCCCGGAAGAGGATCCTGTTTCATTGTCCGGCTTCCGGCTTGTTCGGGCCTTTCTGTCTAGTCGGGCACTGCGGTCATGGTCATATCCATTTCGCAATATTCCGAGTTTTTTGAGATAAACTCGGGTACCAGTTTTTTCATACGGCTTACAAGCTGTCCGGAGTTTTCGCTCTGGCTTGCCTTAAGCAGTTCTTCTATGGCAGGTTTCACCAGTTCGAAGTTGTGGGGGCGCACCAGTGCTGTTTTGATTTTCGGGTGGTGTGTGTAAATGGTGTTTTCCTCATCGGCCAGCAGTTCCTCGTAGAGTTTTTCTCCCGGGCGCAGTCCGGTAAATACTATGGGGATATCTTCTTCCGGTTTGAGTCCGGCCAGGCTGATCATTTTCACAGCCAGATCATAGATTTTCACCGGGTCGCCCATGTCGAAAACGTATATCTCTCCCCCGTGTCCCATGAAGCCGGCTTCCAGCACCAGCTGGCAGGCTTCGGGGATGGTCATGAAGTAACGGATAATATCCGGATGCGTCACGGTAACCGGTCCGCCGGCAGCAATCTGCCTGCGGAAGAGTGGGACCACCGATCCGTTTGAACCCAGCACATTCCCGAAGCGGGTGGTGATAAACTGGGTGTCCGTTTTGCCCGACTGGGCGATCGACTGGATATAGATTTCGCAGATCCGTTTGGAGGCGCCCATCACGTTGGTCGGGTTCACAGCCTTGTCGGTCGAGATCATCACGAATTTTTTCACCCCGTATTTCATTGCCAGGTCGGCCAGCAGCTTTGTTCCTCCGATGTTAACCCTTACGGCCTCGTAGGGTGAGGCTTCCATCAGAGGTACATGTTTATATGCTGCGGCATTAAAAACGTATTGTGGCCGGAATTCTTCAAACACCCAGCGCATGCGTACTGGGTCGCTCACTGAGGCCACCACCACTTTAAAGCGTGCATTATCCTGGCTTTTCAGCAGTTCGTTTTGCAGGTCGTAGAGGGCCGATTCGGCCTGGTCGAGCATGATTACCTTCTTGCAGGCAAAGTCCATCAGCTGGCGGACAATTTCCGCGCCGATCGATCCTGCCGCGCCGGTAACCAGAATCGTCTTATCTATCAGTCCGGCAGCCACCGTATCCAGATTCAGCCAGATCGGATCGCGTCCCAGCAGATCTTCGATGTTGATCTCCTGAATTTGTCTGGCGCTGAATTTTCCCCCAATCCATTCTTTTACCGGCGGTACCTGGCGCACGGTAATGCCGGCTTCCAGGCAGCGGTCAAAAAGCTTTTTTTTACGGTTGGCGCTGATCCGGTCTCGTTTTACAGCCAAAAGCACCTCGGTTACCTTTTTTGTATTAATGATTTTATCGAATGCCTGGTCTTCAGAGTAAATTTGTTTTCCCGCCAGTTGTTTCCCTTCCAGCGATTTTTTGTCGTCAATAAAACCCACCACGCGTATCTTGGAAAGCGTATCGCTTTCCAGCACGCTCAGAGCCAGCTGGCCCATTTGTCCCGCCCCGAAGATCAATGCAGAACGTTGTCCTTCCCGCGGATTCATGTAGGCCTGGTAAACCGACCTGATTACCAGCCGGAAGCCAATGAGTGCCATAAAGCAGATTACCCCGTGGATCAGGGTTACGGAGTAAGGAATGACGCATTCTCCGGTAATAAGAACAACATGGGTCAGGCAGGCCGCTGCCATGGCGATAATTCCTCCGGTAAGCACGGCCAGGAATAGTTTAAAAAAGTCTTCAATGGATGAATGACGGAGTATGCCTCGGTATGAGCCGAAAACGAGAAAGCTCAGCAAGTAAACCGGAAGGATGAAAAGAAGCTGAATCAGTACTTCCTTCAGGGAAATCAGGCTGATATTTAAGTTGTAGCGCAAGATGCTGGCTGCAAGAAAGGAAAGTGCCACCAGGATAAGATCGCTCAGCAGAACCAGTTTTCTGGGCAGGCTATGTTTTTTAAAAATGTTCCGGATGGCCGTACTCATACAAGCATAGGTTTAAAATAACGATCAACATGATCCTGTCCTAAGAGTCATTTGCCGGCAATTGCGACAGTGTTTTTTTCCAGTCCCAAAGGTATAAAAATACTTGGTAACTTTATTCAGTAATTTTTCGTGTTTAACGTACAATCTGATTAAAAGTTTACTTTAACATGAAAATGAGTCAGTTTTGTAATGGTATTTTAATATCAGTTTACCTGGCGATCTTTCAAATAATAGGCATCAATCCGATCTTGTACATTCTCCAATAAATTTCCTCTTCCCTGATAAATTTGCCGGCCTCATCATTAAAAAACATCTACCTTTTTACTGACTGACGGTAATGAAACCCAATTGTCAGAACCAAAACGGCTAATATTTTTGCTTTCATCTGTTTATTTTTTTAATTTAACTAACTGCAATATGCGTATCATACGTCATCACTTTGAGACGCCTACCAACGGTATGGAACCCGCCCTATGCAATATTGCGTGGGCCTGCTTAAAACGAATAACTTGAGAATATGCTGAATTTAAGCACTGCCCCGTGCCGAAAAACCGTTAATTTTGCGAGCCCGCATCCGGCAGTCAGGATGCCGTAATAAGAAACCTTAAACTCCCAAAGACCAACGGCACGGGGCAATTTTTAATGCTTAAATTTAAGACTATGAGTAAAATTAAGACAAAAAACGAAACTGTAAAACGGATTTAAGAATTTACCCTGAATCATGCATTTTAACGCATCACAGACCTGCAAAATAATAACACAATTCGCCGAATATAATCATTTTAAATCGTTGTTTTTAGAAAATCAGCAGAACCTATTTATATGCTTCATTTTGAGTAATCATATCCGGATTTTGTGTAATTACTTCTAATGGAATTGGTAATAATAAGTCGTCTTCACTAATAGTAATATTTTTAGTGGAATTTTTAATCACAGTAATTGCTCTGTCTGTGCGGATGAGGTCGAACCAACGGTGAAATTCACAAGCGAATTCCACTTGGCATTCATGTTCCAAAGCCAGATCAACAGTATTATATTCTGACGGATAACCCTCAGCTCCATAATGAGGCAAACCAACACGGTCCCTTACTTCGTTTAGGTATTGCTCATCACCTGTTGCTTCAGTTAACATCAGTAATACATCAGCATATCTTAAAACGATAAAGTTGTTATCGGCTGCTTCCCTTAGTCCGTCTACTTCTGCATTTTCATCTTTCCATTTGATTGGAAACTTAACTTCCACGAAGCTACCATCGCTTGCAGTATATCCGTTTTGAATGGAAAGGTCGCGCCTCGGGTCATCATCCTCATAGGCATTCCATAAATCTGTAGTAACCTGATTATAACCGGCACCCCATGCCGTTACTACACGATTATCTACAGGCGTAAACATTGCCCAATACAAACTGTATGGATTAGAGACACCTCCTTCATATTGAATTTCAAAAATTGATTCGGCGCAATTTTTTTTACTCAAATCCCATAAATCAGCATAAGGCACCAATTCAAATTTATCATATACCTTCTGTAATACGGTTGCAGCCTCAGATTTTTCTCCTATGGTCAGATAAACCTTCCCCAGAAGAGTATTGGCTGCATCGCTGGTTGCTGCTCCCTCGAACCTCTCGTTTGTCTTGTCTGGCAAATTATCTATGGCAAAGGTCAGGTCTTCAATAATAAAACCATAGACTTCATTTTTATCTGTTCGACCCGTAGCATAAGCTTCTTCAATGCTTATTGTTTGGTCAACCAACGGAACATCTCCCCAAGCCCTTACCATATCGAAATAATATAAAGCCCGGAGGAATTTTGCTTCGCCGATTAAGGCATCCCGTGAATCAAATGTAGCTTCTTCTGCATTTGAAATAATATTATTAACAATATATATTGCTTCATAATAGTTATTCCAATAATCCAACACCAATTCATTGTCATTGCTCATGGTGTGTTTTTCAAATCCTTCATAATCCTGCACTCTCCCTGCACTATTATCGCTATAAGCATTGTCCGACATTAATTCGCCAAAAAAAGAGGGCATGCCTGCCGGATCATAAATGGTATATAACGAATTATAAGCAGCCCATAAAGCCGTTGTAATATCGTCTTCCGTTTTGTAAAAATCGTCTTCGTTGGCATTCGAAATGGGAGTCCTGTCCAGGAAGTCTTCACCACAACCAAAGGCAATCACACTGCATAATAAAATCAGGATATATTTTGCTGTTTTCATCTGTTTATTTTTTTAATTTTTAATGCTCAGATGAAACTTACCATTCGCAAATAATCATGCTCGGGTGTGAGTTAATAATTATTTACTCATGGACGTTTCATTTTTCTTGGTTTTATATGAGTACATCCATTATTTAGAAAGTAACATTTACGCCGACAGTAGCTACAAATGGCGTGGGATATGCACCATAATCAAATCCAACCAATACCCCGGTCTGGTAAGTACTGCTTTCCGGATCGTAACCGTTATAATCAGAGAATACATACACGTTTTCCAAGTTCAGATATAGCTTCATTCTGTTGAGCTTTAGTTTGTTTACCAGACCTGAAGGCAAGCTGTAGCCTAAACGAATATTTTGTATGCGGACAAACGAGCCATCCTCAACCCAATAGTTGGAACCTTGACCCTGCACAGTATTTGCAACTGCTCTGGGTTTAAATATTTTACCATTCCCCGGATCGGATTCTGATTTCCAATAGTTGGTTACAACCTTGTATTGATTTCGGTTTCCACCACCGGAATTAGATTTTAGATAGCGGGCACTGTGGTTCATAATTTCTCCACCGTGAGAGCCTCTTAGCATGATGGATAGTTCCCAACCTTTGAAAGAAAAGTTATTGGTCATTCCCCAGGAGAAATCGGGCTGATAATTACCGATGTATGTCCGATCGTCGGAATCGACATTTCCATCCTTGGTTACATCCTTTACTTTGGGGTCGCCCGGCTCACTCCCTTCCCAAACCGGATATTCACCACTTTCCAGCTCTGCCTGTGACATAATTACACCATCAAAAATGTACCCATAATACATGCCAATTGGTTTCCCAACAGCAGTTCTGGATGTCATACTACTTACACTAATATCAATTGGGGCATTATTTTCTCCAAGTTTGAGTACTTTATTGCGGTTCGCAGAAATGTTGAAATCGGTTGTCCAGGAGAACTTACCTGTCAGGTTGTGGGTATTAATATTAAATTCGATCCCTTTATTCTGAAGTTCTCCAACATTGGTCAGAGTTGAAGAAAAACCTGTAAGAATCGGAATTGGGACATTCAACAACAGATCATGCGTTTTTGAGTAATAGACATCAGTTGTCAGGTT
>JBFWIL010000111.1:0-8163 GCA_050256015.1 Mangrovibacterium sp.
TTCAAAACATATTTTGTGATAAATCCGCTACAAAAATATAAATTATTCCGGAATTTAATTTGATTTTTCTGTTGAATGTATATTTTTGCAGGATAGTTGTATGTTTATGCAAAAAGTAAAATGAAAAACCGCACCCAAAGGCAGCTGTCGATCCGGAAAATTATCAGCACAAAGGCCATTCACAGCCAGGAAAAATTATTGGGTGAATTGCATGCCCGGGGATACGAGCTGACCCAGGCTACCTTGTCACGGGATCTGAAGATTCTGAAAGTGGTCAAGATTCCTGATGCCAGGCTGGGTTACCGTTATATCATTCCTGAAGAAATGAGCACGGGCAAAGCGGAAGAGCGAACACAAACCAATTATCTGGTTGACGGATTCCGTAGCCTCCGGTTTTCCGGGAACCTGGCAGTCATCCGGACACGGCCCGGTTATGCCAGCAGCATTGCTGCCGTACTGGACGGGGCCGATCCTTACGAAATTCTGGGGAGCATCGCAGGCGATGACACCATTCTGCTGGTGATGCGGGAGGGAATTACTCCGGCAGATCTGAACAATTGCCTTGTCCGGATTATGCCAAAATTAAAAGGTAAATTACAGGCGTAGAAATCAATATGAAAAAAATTACAGCAATCCAGGTGGTCGTAGCCAATGTCTGCCATCTGAAATACACCACCGAGATCAACGATACCATAGATGTGGCTTCGAAAGAGCGCGGAACAGGGATTGCCCGACGCACCAATGAATACATCAACAGCAAGATCCTGGAAGGCAAAGCGATTATTGCCATGGACGGCAATCAATTTGCAGGCTTTTGCTATATCGAATCCTGGGGGCATAACCGGTTTGTAGCCAACTCCGGACTGATCGTAAAAAAGGAATACAGAGGGATGGGACTGGCCAAGGAAATCAAGGAAAAAGCCTTTGAACTGTCCAGAAGGAAATTTCCGGATGCCAAAATTTTCGGGCTCACAACAGGACTGGCCGTAATGAAAATCAATCACGAACTGGGATACCGCCCGGTAACCTTTTCGGAGCTGACCGATGACGAAGATTTTTGGAAAGGCTGCCGGAGCTGTGTCAATTACGACATTCTTCAGCGTACCAACCGGACAAAATGCCTGTGTACGGGCATGTTGTTTGATCCGGCCTGGGGAAAAGGAAGAAATGCCGGGCCGGGAAAAAGCAAAAAGGTCTCACTGCTGGAAATGATCGGACGGCTCAGGACGAAGAACGGGAACAATGCAAAAGAACAAGGAACAGGCCTTTTCAGGAAGGCCAGACAGGCTTGAGCCTTATCCTGCAATAACAGGCGGGTAATTGCCTTTCCCTGTATTGCAGCAAACAAGAACAGAATACTATTTTATTAACCGATCGCCTGCCGGCTGTTTAACCGCAGCATACCGGCGAATCAAAAAGATAATCGTATGAAGGAAAAGGTTGTACTGGCATACAGCGGAGGTCTGGATACCTCCTTTTGTGCAAAATACCTGTCCGAAGAAAAAGGGCTGGACGTTTATACCGCCGTAGCCAACACGGGCGGGTTTGTAGAAGCAGAACTCGCACAGATTGAAAAACGGGCCTACGAACTGGGTTCAAAAAAGCACGTAACCCTTGATGTTACCCGGACCTATTATGAAAAATGCATCCGTTACATGGTATTCGGCAATGTACTGCGAAACAATACCTACCCCATTTCCGTCAGCTCGGAACGGGTTTTTCAGGCGATTGCCATCATTGAATACGCCAAAAAGGTCGGAGCCAGGTATGTCGCCCATGGAAGCACCGGAGCAGGAAACGACCAGGTGCGTTTTGATCTGACCTTCCAGGTACTGGCACCAGACGTTGAAATCCTGACCCCTACCCGCGATTTGTTACTGAGCCGGGAAGAAGAAATCGACTACCTGAAGAAACACGGGGTGACAGCCGACTGGAGCAAGATGACCTACTCCATCAATAAAGGACTGTGGGGAACAAGCATCGGGGGAAAAGAAACACTGAACTCCGGCCAGACCCTGCCCGAATCGGCCTATCCTTCCCATCTCACCGCCCGTGAAGAAAAAGAAGTAATCCTGGAATTCAGCAAAGGTGAGCTAAAAGCGGTTAACGGAAAAAACTATGCCAACCCGGTGGAAGGCATCCGGGCTCTGGAAACCCTGGCTGCCCCCTATGCTGTAGGACGTGACATGCATATCGGCGACACGATCATTGGCATCAAGGGACGGGTAGGCTTCGAAGCGGCAGCTCCAATGCTGATTATCAAAGCCCATCAGATGCTGGAGAAACATACGCTCACCAAATGGCAGCAGTACTGGAAAGACCAGCTGTCCAACTGGTACGGCATGTTCCTGCACGAAGCACAGTACCTGGACCCGGTTATGCGCGACATTGAGCAGTTCCTGGTCCACAGTCAGGATACCGTCACCGGAAAGGTAAAGGTGCAACTCAAACCTTACCACTTTGTACTGGTCGGAATAGACTCCCCCAACGACCTGATGAAGTCCGACTTCGGGGAATACGGAGAGTTAAACAAAGCCTGGACCAGCGAAGATGTAAAAGGTTATACGAAAATTATGGGGACCTCCCTGAAAATATACAATTCCGTAAACAAAAAATTCTGATATGATCCAAACAGGAATAATAGGAGGGGCAGGTTATACGGCAGGAGAACTGATCCGGATCCTGCTTTATCATCCGCAGGCCCGGATCAGCTTTGTGCAGAGCAGCAGCAACGCGGGTAATCAGGTATGCCGGGTGCACCGCGACCTGCTGGGAGAAACGGGGCTTGTATTCACGAAGGAACCCGATTACAACTGTTGTGATGTCCTGTTTCTTTGCATGGGACATGGGAGATCAAAAGCCTACCTGGAAAGCCGCCGGGTACCCGAACGGGTAAAAATTATCGATCTGAGCCAGGATTTCCGGATCCGGGGAACCCATGATTTTATATACGGACTTCCGGAACTGAACAGGGAACAAATCCGCCAGGCCTGGCACCTGGCTAACCCTGGCTGCTTTGCCACCGGCATCCAGCTTGCCCTGTTGCCACTGGCAGCAGCGGGAAAACTTTGTAACGAAGTTCATGTACATGCCATCACCGGTTCCACAGGAGCCGGACAGGCTCCGAGTGCCACCTCCCATTTCAGCTGGAGAAGCGGAAATATTTCCGTGTACAAGGCTTTTGAGCACCAGCATCTGGACGAGATCACCCAAAGCATAAAACAACTGCAAACCTCCTTTGCCTGGCCGATTAACTTTATTCCCGTCAGGGGAAATCATACCCGGGGAATTCTGGTTTCCGCCTATACCGACTGGAGCGGAACCCTGGAAGAAGCCGGTGCGCTTTACCAAAAATACTATGCTCCCCATCCCTTTGTGCAACTCACCGCTGAGAACCCGGACCTGAAGCAGGTTGTCAATACGAACAAGGCCGTGCTGCATCTGGAGAAACACGGGGACAAGCTGATGATCCTCAGTGTCACCGACAACCTGTTGAAGGGAGCATCAGGACAGGCCGTACAAAATATGAACCTTATGTTCGGATTGAACGAAAAAACCGGACTGAACTTAAAACCCCTAGCTTTTTAAAAATGGAACTATTTGACGTTTATCCGCTTTTCGATATCGCCCCTGTCCGGGCAGAAGGCTCCTGGGTGTGGGATAACCAGGGACAACGTTACCTCGATCTTTACGGAGGGCATGCGGTAATTTCCGTGGGACACAGCCACCCGCACTATGTGGAAGAAATAAGCCGTCAGCTGAAACAGATAGGCTTTTACAGCAACTCGGTCAGAATTCCCCAGCAAAAAGTGCTGGCAGACAAGCTGGGCAAACTCTCCGGCTTTGACCACTACCGGCTGTTTCTCTGTAACTCCGGTGCCGAAGCCAATGAAAATGCCATTAAACTGGCCTCTTTTGCTACCGGCAGAAAAAAGGTCATCAGTTTTGGCAAGGCATTCCACGGCCGCACTTCGGCTGCCGTAGCAGTAACCGACAACCCGAAAATCACGGCTCCGTTTAACAAAACACCTCATGCCCTCCATCTTCCATGGGGAGATCTGCAAACAGTGAAAGAACAGGTCCGCACAGGGGAGGTTGCTGCAGTGATTATCGAAGGCATTCAGGGGGTCGGCGGCATCCGCATCCCCGATCCGCAGTTTCTGGAAGCCATGGGAACAATCTGCAAACAACACGGCACCCTGCTTATTCTCGATGAAATCCAGTCGGGTTACGGCAGAAGCGGCAAGTTCTTTGCCTTTCAGTACAGCCAGGTTATTCCCGATCTGATTACCATGGCCAAAGGAATGGGAAACGGTTTCCCCATGGGAGGTGTGCTGATCCACCCCGATTTGCAGGCCTGGCATGGCATGCTGGGCACAACCTTTGGCGGGAATTACCTGGCCTGCGCCGCCGGCATTGCCGTACTTGACATTATGAAAGAAGAAAAACTGGTGGAAAACGCGGCTCAAACCGGCAGTTACCTGCTGAAAAAACTGACCGCCTTCAAAGGCATCAGGGAAGTACGCGGCAGGGGCCTGATGATCGGAATGGAATTTGACCATCCGGTCAGTGACATCCGGCGCAGACTGCTGTTTGAAGAAAAGGTCTTTACAGGAGTCTCCGGGACCAATATTATACGCCTGCTGCCTGCCTTAAGCCTGAGCCGGGAACAGGCCGACGAATTTTTAACTAAATTTGAATCTGTTTTGCAACAGGAGTATCACTGAAAAGTGAACCGTTGCAGCCAGACAACAGATCCGTAAAAACAAAACCATGCAAAAAACAAATACGATTGCCGTTTTGGGCGCCGGGAATATGGGAGGAGCCATTGTCAACGGAATTATTCATTCGGGTTATCTGCAACCCAATGCCATCCGGGTTGCTGATCCCCGGGATAAGGTGCTGAAACATTTCAGCCAGAAAGGAGTGCATACCTTTAGTAAAAACACAGAGGCAGCAGCCGGGTCAGATATCGTAATCGTAGCCGTAAAACCTTACCACATTGAAGGGGTCATGCAGGACCTGAAACCGGTCCTGAATCCTTCCGCCATCCTGGTTTCCATCGTCACGGGAATCCGGCTGAAACAGCTGGAATCGCTGAGCAGTCCGATGCAGAAGATCGTTCGGGTCATGCCCAACACGGCTATTGCCATTCAGCAGTCTATGACCTGCATAGCAGCCAACGAAACCGGTCAGGCATGCCTGGACACGGTAAAAGACCTGTTTGACCAGCTGGGGAAAACCATCGAGATCGGAGAAGAACTGATGGCTGCAGCTACGGTTCTGGCCTCCTGCGGCACAGCTTTTGCCTTGCGCTATGTACGCGCAGCCATGCAGGGAGGGATAGAAATGGGCTTCGGCGCAGAAACGGCCCAGTTTATTACGGCTCAGACCGTCCTGGGCGCCGTGGAACTGCTCCTTAACACGGGCAATCACCCCGAACGGGAAATAGACAAGGTAACCACCCCCCGGGGCATTACGATCACAGGAATCAACGAAATGGAACACCAGGGATTCAGCTCTTCGGTCATCCAGGGACTGATTGCCTCATTCAACAAAATGGAACAAGCCTAAACAGATCCGCATGGACCTGAGATACAAAAAGATAACGGTAAAAGTCGGAAGCAACGTACTGGCCGGGGCAGACGGCCAGCTGAACATTGCCCGGATTGCCCATTTGGTTGATCAGCTGGCCTTTCTGCACAAACAGGGCGTGGAGATCATCCTGGTTTCCTCCGGAGCAGTGGCTGCCGGACGCAGCGAACTCAGGCAGCAGCGAAAGCTGGACCCGGTATCGGCCCGTCAGCTCTGGTCGGCCATAGGACAGGTAAAGCTGATTAACCAGTATGCCGGTTTTTTCCGGGATCACGGACTGGTCTGCGCACAGGTGCTCACCACCAAGGATAATTTTTCCGACCGAAGCCATTACCTGAACATGAAAAACTGCCTCACCACCCTGCTGAAGAACAGGGTCATTCCCGTGATCAACGAAAACGACACCATATCGGTTACCGAGCTGATGTTCACCGACAACGATGAACTGTCTGGACTAGTTGCCAGCATGCAGAATTCGGAGGCCCTGATCATCCTCTCCAACGTAGAAGGCATATATGACGGGGATCCGGTCCTTCCAGACAGCCGGATCATTGAAAAAATCGGCCCTCGCGACCGGGAATGGATAAAAAAAGTGGCCCCCAGCAAGTCGGGTTTCGGACGCGGAGGCATGCTCACCAAAAGTGCCATTGCGCGGAAAGTGGCCCGGGAAGGCATTGCCGTACATATTGCCAGCGGTCTGAAAAGCCACGTGCTGATAAATCTGCTTGACCGCAACCGAAATGTAAAACACACCCTGTTCCTGCCGGAGAAACACAAATCGTCCAATGTCAAAAAATGGATCGCCTATTCCGACAGCTTTGCCAAAGGGAAACTGGTCGTTAACCGGGGAGCGGCAGAAGCCTTGCTCAGTCCCCAGGCCACCAGCCTGCTGCCCATCGGTGTAACAGGGGTAAAAGGCAGCTTCCAGAAAGGGGATATTGTCAAAATTGTTGACGAAAGCGGAAATCCGGTAGGCTGGGGAAAATCGCAGTTCAGCTCGGAAAAGGCAGAGAATGAAATCGGAAGCAAAAACAAAAAGCCGATTGTTCATTACGACTATCTTTATCTGAAAGAAGACTGAAAGAAACAGGTGCTTTTAATCAAGGAAACCGGATACATTATGGAAATAAAAAAACAACTGGAGTTAAGCAAGAAGGCCGGCAAAAGCATGAATTTAATTAAAGCGGAAAAAATCGACCGGATTCTGGACGATGTGGCCGCTGTGGCTGTTGCCTGTACCAAACTGATCCTGAAAGAAAATAAAAAAGACCTGAACCGGATGGATCCGTCAGATCCCCGCTACGACAGGCTGAAGCTGACGGAGGAGCGGATAGCCGGAATTGCATCCGATATCCGAAAAGTCAGCTCCCTGCCATCTCCGTTGGGACGGGTGCTGATGCAAACCACCCGTCCCAACGGAATGCGCATCAGCAAAGTTTCGGTTCCCTTTGGCGTAATCGGCATCATCTACGAAGCCCGACCGAACGTTACTTTCGATGTTTTTTCACTCTGCCTGAAATCGGGCAACGCCTGCGTGCTGAAGGGAGGGAGCGATGCGGAATACTCAAACCGGGCCATCGCCGGTCTGATCCGGCAAGTGCTTGAACGGCACGGAACCGACAAAGAGATGCTGAACCTGCTTCCTCCCGGGAGGGAAACCACAGCCGAAATGTTAAACGCCCGAGGCTATATTGACCTGATCATTCCGCGGGGATCACAGGGACTGATTAACTTTGTCCGGGAAAACGCCGCCATCCCGGTTATCGAAACCGGAGCAGGCATCTGTCACACTTACTTTGACGAATTTGGCGATACAGCCAAGGGACAGGCCATTGTGAACAATGCCAAAACCCGGCGATGCAGTGTCTGCAATGCACTCGACTGCCTGATCATCCACGAAGACCGGCTCACCGACCTGCCACGCATCTGTTTGGAACTGCCTTCCAGCCGGGTCATCGTCTATGCCGACGAAAAAGCCTACGCCGCCCTGCAGGGGCGGTACCCGGATGAATTACTGGAAAAAGCCACACCCGGATCTTTCGGTACGGAATTCCTGGATTACAAGATGGCTGTAAAAACCGTATCCTCCTTTGAGGAAGCGCTTCAGCACATCGAAACCTTCAGTTCCCGGCACAGTGAAGCCATCATCACGGAAGACCCCATCCGGAAAGACCTTTTCCGGAAACTGGTCGATGCCGCTGCCGTTTACTGCAACGTATCTACTGCCTTTACCGACGGAGCCCAGTTTGGGCTGGGAGCCGAAATCGGCATCTCTACCCAGAAACTGCATGCACGGGGTCCCATGGCGCTGGAAGAACTGTGCAGTTACAAATGGCTGATCGAGGGAGACGGTCAGATCCGTCCCAGATAAGCGGAACCGGACCCTGCTTTTTCAGAAGCACGAAAAGCCTTTCCCGACTTTTCAAAAATAAAAGAATAAAATGAGACAATTTACTTCCATACACGACCTGGACAATCCAGATGAAGCCAAACGGCTGGCCTATGAACTGAAAAAAGACCCATACAAATATCAGACGCTGGGAAAAAACAAAACCAAGCTGCTGGTTT
>JBFWIL010000112.1:0-8160 GCA_050256015.1 Mangrovibacterium sp.
GTAGAATCGGGAAACCTAAGATCAGCTTTAATTATTATACAGGATGGAATCAGGCCCAACGACAGATTAAAATGCTGGATGCAGAGCAATGGCTGGACCGGGCCTACGAGGTGATGAACCAAACTTATCTGGAGGCCTACCCGAATGCTTCGGTAAGCGATGATTATGATAAACGTGTTGCTACAATCGGGAGTTTCGACCGGACCATGATTCCGGATCCGGCATGGGCGGAAGACGGACATCCCGGTATTGAATTTGTGAATTGGCAGGATGAAATTTTCCAAAAAGGAGCTGTTAACAATTATCAACTTTCTGCCTCAGGGGGAACTGATGCGGTGAAGTATTTCGTTTCCGGAGACTATCTGGATCAGGACGGATTTGTTATAGGGGTTGGCTATAAGCGTTATGCTGCAAGAGCCAATGTAGAAGTTAAAGTAAGCAATAAAATGACAATGGGAATTAACATTGCTCCTTCTTATTCGGTAAAAGATGACCCCGGAGTAGAAGGGAAAGATAATCAGTTCCATATTGCCGTGAGCATGCCGCCTATCGTATCAACCACTGCAGGAGGTGTCGAATATAATACGGGAGAGTATACCACCTATACCTGGGGAAACACAAGAAACAGTCCGGTTGCCGTATTAAATAATACGATCGGAAAGACCAAAAACTTCAGAACACTGACCAGTATTTTTGGAGATTACGAAATAATTGACGGATTACATGTCAGATCTTCTTTAAATTTGGACAATACAGATTCTCGTTATAAATACTATCGTCCGGCATGTGTCAGCGGAAGTCTGGGGTCCAGGCAGGCCAGCGGCAGATATGTAAGCTTCAACCGGCAGACTTTTGTCAATGAAAACACCGTCTCTTTTAACCGGACGTTTGCTGAAAAACATAATGTTTCCGCCGTAGCAGGTTTATCATATAATATGAGCCGGATCGATTACAGTCAGATTTATGCCACGGATGGTTTCGGGACGGATTATATTACTACATTAAATGATGCGAACGGCATTTCTGCAACCGATACTTATACAACGGAAACAAAAAATGTGTTGATTTCTTATTTTGGCAGGGTGAATTACAGTTATATGGATCGCTATTTACTTTCTGCAAGTATCCGCAGGGACGGTTCTTCACGCTTTGGAGATGATACTAAATGGGGTGTTTTCCCGGCTGCATCGGTGGGATGGCGACTCTCCGATGAGGAATTTTTGAAAAATGTGGATTGGTTGTCAATTTTGAAAGTTAGAGCAAGTTGGGGAATTTCAGGAAATAACGGACTTGGAGGCGACTATGAAAGTATTGCCCTATTACAATCTTCCGATTATTCCTTCGGGGGTAATCAGGTTGTTGGCTTAACTTCTGAAAATATTGCCAATTCGGATTTAAGCTGGGAAGAATCAAAAACATATAATTTTGGATTGGATTACGGGCTCCTTAAAAACCGTCTGTTTGGATCTGTGGAATATTACCGGAAGACAAATACCGATCTGTTACTGGATATTAATGTTCCGGCATCAACCGGGTTCGAGACTTCTTTAACCAATATCGGGGAAGTATTTAATCATGGGTGGGAATTTGAATTGAATTCCAGAAATTTTACCGGTAAATTTCAATGGAATACCAAATTGAATCTGAGTTTTAATGGAAATGAGGTCCGTCACTTAGGACCTGATGATGCGCCTATTTTAGGAGGATCATTTGATATTAACCATAACATACTGAAAGTAGGAGAACCTATGTACAGTATTTATGTCGTTAAACAAATCGGGATTCTGTCTGCTGAAGATATTGCGAATGGTGCTGCTCTTTACGGAAGTGAAGAGGAGGGAGACCCGAAGTATGAGGATTACAATAAGGATGGGACCATTTCTGCTGAAGACCGGCAAATTTTAGGTCATCCGAATCCTGATTATACCTGGGGACTAACGAATACATTTAAGTACAGGGGATTCGATCTTTCCATCTTCATTCAGGGGCAACATGGCGGTAAGCTTTATTCTACTTTCGGGCGTGCTGTAGACCGTACCGGAACAGGCTGGCTGGATAACCAGATTCAGGCATGGGCATACCGCTGGCGTTCTGCCGATAACCCAGGCAAAGGACTGAAAGGGAAGGCAAAATCTTCTTTCGGCCGTATTAAAAATACAGACTGGATGTATCCGAGTGATTACTGGAGGATCCGAAATATTACGCTGGGATACGATCTGAAAAAATTGATAAACAGTAAGCTGATTAGCAGAGCCAGGATTTATGTAACTGCGGAGAATTGGTTCGGTGATGATAAATATGATGGGGGAGCAAATCCGGAAGCTGTCAATACGTATGGTGATGATTATGGCGGTATCCCTCTGGCAAAGTCAATGATTTTTGGCGTGAATTTTACATTTTAATTTATAAGAACATCATTATGAAAAATATAATATTTTTTCTAAGCTTTCTATTGATTTTGTTTATGACAGCCTGTGAAGATGATCTGGATCAGGTTCCCATTTCATACATGAGTGCGGGAAGCTTTTATACAACTACGGATGAAATAGAAGACGCGGTAAACGGCATTTACAATACGTTATCCGATTATCCGGAAAATGAATTCTATCTGACAGATGTCCGTTCCGATGATTTTTATGTTACTCCGTATACAGGTTCCAGTGTAAGATCCTGGGATCCGATCAGTAATTTTGAAACGACTATTGCTACGAATGAACTGGTTGAATATCCCTGGGATAATGATTATACCGGGATCATGCGCGCCAATACGGTACTGAATTACATTTCCACGGATATTGTTACAGATCAGGATACTTATAACCGGTTGTTGGGAGAGACGAAGTTTTTACGTGCTTTCTTTTATTTCGATCTGGTGAAACTTTACGGTAAAGTGCCTATTATTGATAAACTGGTAACCGGAAGCGAAGCTTTGTCTGTTGGAAGAAGCAGTGTGGAGTCGGTCTATACCTTAATCATTAATGATTTGACCGATGCTGTTGATCTTTTACCGGAATCCTATTCGGGCAGCGATGATGTGGGAAGAGTTACGAAATACGCAGCTGAAGGTATTTTGGCCCGGGTTTATCTGATGCGTTCCGGTCCGCAGCTTCATCCGGACGGTCCCTGTTTAAACAGCGGGGAATATGACAAAGCCCTGACTTTGCTGAATGACATCATCAATAGCGGGAAGTATGAAATGCTGGATAACTACGGAAACATTTTCGGGCTGAATTACGAGAACAGTAAGGAGATTGTTTTCGACATTCAGTTTACGAACGGTGACTATGGTACCGGAGGAGAATATCCGGGATTAATCAATTCCAGCAGTGATTTTTGGCATACAATAGGATTTTCTCCTTCTATCGGAACGGAAAGTGTCAATGTTTCCGAAGACCTTTTTGCCGCTTATGATACGACATCTGCTGATTTGCGGGACGATTTCAATGTTATTTACAAATGGTATAACGCTACTCTCGGAGTTACTCTGGTGGATCCTGTTGTTACGAAATGGTGTCTGGATCCAAATACCTGGGGGAGCAATTATTACGATTTTGCCTTGAATTTTCCTATTCTGCGGTATACGGATGTATTGATGATGAAAGCCGAGTGTATTTTGCAAGGGGCTGCCGGAACTCAGGCGGAGGTGGATGAAATAGTGAACAAGGTTAGAGAACGGGCCGGATTGACAGATATTTCCAATGTTACCATCGATCAGTTATTGGAAGAGAGAAGAAAGGAATTCTTTACAGAAGGGCGACGCTGGCCTGACCTGGTCAGAACAGGCAAAGTGCTGACAGTGATGAATGCCTGGCTTGCGGGAGATGAAGATTATCTGAATGAAATGCCCTCTTCTATTGATTATACCTCTATCATTAATCCTGTTCCTCAGGATGAAATTGATATTAAGGAGGGATTGTATGATCAGAACGAGGGTTATCAGTAAGTTATATTTAGAATTGAAGAATCTTCAGGGAGTTCATTCCCTGAAAGATTCTTTTTGATCCTATCCTGCTTGTTCCTGCTTTTCGGCAGATGAGCCGTGCCCTGGTTCAAATTGCCCAACCCATATGGAAACTGATCGGCTCGGAGATCGACAGCTATGATCTGTTGATGCCACATGCACCTGACAGTGTGGTGGCGGAAGGGCAAAAATACGGCTGGACCAACTGGGGTGAAATACTAAAGCCTTGACGTAAAAGAACTGTTCATTTGCTGCCCGGATGTTTGAAAAATAATTTTTTTTTTGCATCTTGTCATGAAAGATCGGTATAACTTTGTCTCTAATTAACCTGCATAAACCTAATTTGATCTGCTATGAAAAAAATGTTGTTTCTGCTTAGTGCAGTATTTCTGATTGGCGGCAGTGTTACAGCCCAGGTCGAAGTCAGGAACCTGCTTGTGGAAAACAAGGTCAATCCGGCCGGCATCAGCGAAATGTATCCCCGCCTGAGCTGGCAGCTCCATACCGGCAGGCGGAATGTGGTCCAGACGGCTTTTGACATCCGGGTAAGCGAAAACGCGGAAGCCCTGCCGGAGGGAAGGGAACTGATCTTCAGTACCGGGAAAATTCCCTCCGGTCAGTCTGTCTATGTGCCTTTTACCGGGAGCACCCTGAAACCGGGACGTAAATACTACTGGCAGGTGCGGGTGTGGGACAATAACGACCGAGTATCCAAATGGAGTGAGCCGGCCTTTTGGGTTATGGGACTGATGGGACCGGAAAACTGGTCGGCCAAATGGATCCGGCAAGGGTTCCGTGAACCTGAAGCTTCCCCTGTATTCCGTAAGGAATTTGTCAGCGAAAAAAAGCTTAAGCTTGCTACTGCCTTTATTTCAGCCAGGGGATTGTATGAGGCCGAGATCAACGGGAAAAAAGTGGGCGACATTTGTTTGGCTCCGGGATGGACTTCTTATGATAAGCGGATCCAGTACCAGACGTATGAGGTTACCGACCTGCTGAAAGAAGGTAAAAACGCCATTGGGGTAAGTCTGGGAAACGGCTGGTACCGCGGAGAAGTGGGATTTTCCGGGAAACGTGCCCTGTACGGCGATGAACTGGCTCTGATCTTTCAGCTGCAGCTGATCTATGCAGACGGAACTGTGGAGCAAGTGGTTTCCGACGGTTCCTGGCGTTGTTCCACCGGTCCGATACGCAATGCTGAAATCTATCACGGTGAGACCTATGATGCCCGGCTGGAAAAACCCGGCTGGTCAAGTCCGGGCTTTAATGAAGCCGACTGGAGTGCCATTGTCATTGCCGAATACCCGGTTATCAACCTGGTGGCAACGGAAAATGAACCGGTGCGCAAGCATGAGGTGCTTAAGCCCGTGAGCATAATAACCACGCCTTCCGGCGACAGCGTGATTGATTTCGGACAAAACATGGTAGGCTGGGTGCAGATGAAGGTTTCGGGCAAAGCCGGAGACAGGGTAAGCCTGAGTCATTCCGAGGTGCTTGACAAAGACGGGAATTTTTATACAGAGAGCCTGCGCTCTGCCAAACAGACCAACACATACATTCTGAAAGGGGAAGGGGTGGAAACCTTTGAACCCCATTTTACCTGGCAGGGCTTTCGCTTTGTAAAGGTGGAAGGGTATCCGGGGGAACTGAAGCCGGAAAACTTCACGGCTACGGCCTTGTATTCCGACATGGTTTCCACGGGTAGCTTCTCCTGTTCCGATGAGCTGGTCAACCGCCTTCAGGAAAACATTCGCTGGGGACAGCGGGGCAACTTTCTGGATGTGCCAACCGATTGTCCTCAGCGTGACGAACGGCTGGGATGGACCGGTGATGCCCAGGTGTTTGCCCGGACGGCCGGGTTCAATTACCGGGTGCACAGCTTTTTTAGTAAGTGGATGAAAGACCTTGCAGCCGATCAGCACGAAGACGGCAGCGTGCCTTACGTAATTCCCGATGTGCTGCGGAACAGTCGTTGCAGTCCGGGTTGGGGCGATGCTGCCACGGTCATTCCCTGGACCCTGTACCAGGTATACGGCGACCGGCGGGTGTTGGAAACCCAGTACGAAAGTATGAAAGCCTGGGTAAATTATATGGATTCCCTTAGCGTAAACGATTTGTGGTTCCCGGAATATTCCTATGGCGACTGGCTGTTTTTCCGGCCGGCCGACGATAACGACGGCCGTTCGGCGGTAACCGACAAAAATCTGATTGCCCAGTGTTTCTTTGCTTACTCTGCGGACCTGCTGATCAAAACCGCCCGGGTGCTGGAAATGGATGAGGATGCCGGCCGGTATGAAGCGCTGCTTTCCCGGATCCGTGCGGCTTTTGTCCATGAGTACGTCACTCCTTCGGGCCGGCTGGTGTCGGGTACCCAAACGGCTTATGTGCTGGCTCTTGCTTTTGATATGCTGCCTGAAAATTTGCGGGAACAGGCAGCGGCCCGGCTGGCAAAAAATATCCGCAGGTACGATACGCACCTGACCACCGGCTTTCTCGGAACCCCCTACCTTTGCCAGGTGCTTACCCGTTTTGGCTATGCCGAGCTGGCCTATGAACTGTTGCTGCAGAAATCCTATCCTTCCTGGCTGTATCCCGTGACCATGGGGGCCACCACTATCTGGGAACGCTGGGACGGCATCAAACCCGACGGCACTTTTCAGACGCCGGGAATGAACTCTTTCAATCATTATGCTTACGGAGCTATTGGCGACTGGATGTACCGGGAAGTGGCCGGTATTGATACCGATCCCGATCATCCGGGGTACAAGCAGATCCGGATCCGCCCGCATATTTCCACCAAACTGGATTATGCACATGCCGAGTTGGAAACCTACTACGGGAAGGTGGTTTCCGGATGGAAACATTCGGGTGAGAGCCTGCGCATGGATGTGCAAATCCCGGCCAACACCTCTGCACTGGTTTATATTCCGGCCGGAGACGCCGGACAGATAAAGGAAGGCAGAAAAGATCTTTCTTCTGTTCGTGAAGTAGAACTGATTGGTGCGGAAGACGGCTATGTGGTGGTTCGTATCGGTTCTGGCAGTTACCAGTTTATCGTGAAGTGAACCATCGTGGAGCTCCCGGGATGAAGGTAAAAAAGGCTAAGAACCGTTAAAAAGCACTTCCGGCCCTGGGGATTCAGCGGGGGATTGCTTATGTTTGCATAGATAATCCGGATGTATAACCATTAATTGATAAAGAATGAAACCTTTCAGATTTTTTAGTTTGGTACTGCTGGCTGTCTTGTTTCTTGGATCTTCCTGCAGTAAAAAAGCTCCTGAGGGACCCGGACCGCTGGACTGGGGAATACGGATGGCTGATTCCGATATGAAGCGCAATCCCAATGCTTCCATGCTCGATTTCAGCCCGCGCCCCAACTGGAGTTATACCCAGGGACTGGTAAGCCTGGCAGACCAGCGGCTGGCTGAAGTAACCGGCGAGGATAAATACTATCTGTACGGGCTGGGGTATGCCGACAAGATGATCAGCGACAGCGGGACCATTGCCACCTACAAGCTGGAAAAATACAATGTAGACCTGGTTAACTCGGGGAAAATCCTGTTTGACATTTATAAAAAAACCGGAAATGAAAAATACAAAAAAGCGATTTTTCTGCTTCGTGAACAGTTGAAAACACACCCGCGCACCAGTGAAGGAGGTTTTTGGCATAAGAAGGTTTATCCTCACCAGATGTGGCTCGATGGTATCTATATGGCCGATCCGTTTTATGCCCAGTTCGGGCAGGTCTTTGAGGAGTCGGAAGCTTTTGACGATGTGGTCAACCAGGTGCTTGTCGTTCAGAAGCATACCATTGATCCGGAAACCGGACTTAACTATCATGGATGGGATGAAAGCCGGGAGCAGCAGTGGGCTGATTCTGTTACCGGGCGTTCACCCCATGTCTGGGGCCGAGCTCAGGGATGGTATATGATGGCCCTGGTGGATATACTCGATTTTTTACCGGAAAACCATCCGGGAAGGGATGATGTTATCGGCGTGCTGAATACGGTGGCCGAAGCTGTGGTAAAAGTCCAGGAACCGGCCAGCGGAGTGTGGTATCAGGTTCCCGATATGGGCGGACGGGAAGGCAATTACCTGGAAGCAACCTGTTCTTCAATGTTTGTGTACAGTTTGCTGAAAGGCATTCGTATGGGATACCTTGATGCGTCTTATATGGAAGCTGCCCGCAAAGGGTTCCA
>JBFWIL010000113.1:0-8080 GCA_050256015.1 Mangrovibacterium sp.
TTTTACCGCAGTGAAGAGATCAACACCAGTCAGAAATTTGAAATCGATATTAAAAACGGGACTATTTTTGAAGTCCTGGATGATATTCTGCCCAAGGCCAATCTTACGTACCAGGTGTTTGATAAGTATATCGCGATCAGTTCCTCTCCGGATAACTTTCCGGCGTTAAGCAACCAGGTCAGTCGTCAGGAAGGAAAAGTGACAGGGAAGGTAACCGATAATTCGGGGGCATCGCTTCCGGGGGTAACCATCACTGTGAAAGGTACCGCACAGGGTACGATTACAGATGCCAACGGGAATTACATGCTCGCCAACGTTCCCGTAAATGCCACTTTGGTCTGTTCATTTGTAGGAATGAAAACACAGGAAATTCCTGTTGACATGCGTTCTGTTATCGATGTCGTTTTAGCTACCGAGTTAACAGATATTGATGAAGTCGTGGTGATTGGTTACGGCGTTCAAAAAAAGAGTGTTGTAACGGCTGCTATCAGCCGGGTTACCGCGGAAGAGCTGAATAACACGTCACCTACCCGTGTTGAAGATGTTCTTAAAGGCAAAGCCTCAGGGGTACAGATCACACAAAGTTCGGGTCAGCCGGGAGCCGATTCAAAAGTCAGGATACGGGGTATTGGCACGGTCAATAACAGCGATCCCCTTTATATAGTGGATGGCATGCCCGTTGACGGAGGTATCGATTATCTGAATCCTGTGGATATCCAGTCGATCGAGATACTGAAAGACGCTGCATCTTCTGCCATTTACGGCGCCCGTGCTGCTAACGGGGTCATCCTGGTTACGACGAAATCCGGGAAATCCGGGAAAACGACCATTAACTATGATGTTTCCTACGGATGGCAGAATCCATGGAGAAAAAAATCGGTATTAAATGCAACCGAGTACATGATCATTATGAATGAAGCCGCCATCAATGATGGAAATGATCCCAGATATTCACAGGAACAGGTTGCATCTGCAGGAAAAGGTACCGACTGGCAGGATGAAACGTTCAATTATGATGCACCGATCCAAAGCCATCAGGTAAGTATTAGCGGCGGAAATGAAAAAGTAACCTATTTTTTATCGCTGGGTTATTTTGATCAGGAAGGTATTGTAGGCGGAGATTACGGAAAGTCAAACTTCAACCGGTGGAGTATCCGTTCCAACAATACCTATAACGTCTTTGAAACGAATGACCGCTCTTTTCTTGATAAAATCAGGATTGGGATCAATCTGGGCTATTCAAGGACAAAATCTTCAACTATTGAAGCCAACTCTGAATACGGATCCATCCTGGGAAGCGCTTTGGCGTTTGATCCAACGATACCTGTTTATGCTGCTGATCCTGACGCCGTCCTGGCACTTCACCCTTATGCTGTAAAAGACAAAAACGGGAATGTCTTCTCTACTCCGCCAAGTGGATTCCAGGAAATAGCCAACCCGGTTGGCATGCTAAACGCTCCTTCAAAGAGTCAGGGGAATGCAGACAAGTTTGTAGCTACCTTCTGGGGTGAAGTCAATGTCATTGACGGATTGAAATTCCGGTCCAGCTATGGCGTAGACCTTGCTTTTTGGGGAACCGATGGTTACACGTTCCCTTATTTTCTGGCAACACAGGGCAAAGATATCACACAAAGTTCTGTCCATTCCGAGATGCACCGCGGATTTACATGGCAGGTTGAAAATACCCTGACCTATACAAAAACCTTTGCTGAAAAACACAACCTGACCGTTTTAGCGGGACAATCAGCCAAGGAATATCGGGTTCGCGAACTTTTTGGTGATGACTATGACCTGCTGGAGACTGATCCCTCCAAAGCAAATATCGATTACGCGATTGCTGACCGGGACGAAGAACGTGTAGCCGGTGGGACAGGTGGGTTCACTTCTCAAACGCTGGCCTCTTATTTCGGACGTTTGGATTATAACTATGATGAAAAATATCTTTTTCAGGCCACTGTACGACGGGATGGATCGTCAAACTTTGGACCGAGCAACAAATGGGGGGGTTTCCCTTCTTTCTCCGTAGGCTGGAACATGACCAATGAAACCTTTATGGAAAATCGTCCGGCATGGTTGAGCCATCTGAAATTACGGGGTAGCTGGGGTAAGAACGGAAATGAACGAATAGGCCAGTTCCGCTATACCAGCCTGATGAACGGTGGACAAAACTACTATTTCGGATCAGGTGACCTTTCAACCATGCAATATGGAAGCAGCCCGTCCAACATATCCAATCCGGATGTAAAATGGGAAGAATCAAAACAAACAGACCTGGGTTTTGAATCCGGATTTTTCAACAACTCCCTTACTTTCGGGTTTGATTACTTCAAGAAAAAAACAAAGGGCATGTTGATGGATCAGCCAATCCCTGATTATGTAGGGAAAGGTGCACCGATCGCGAATGCCGGGGACATGGAAAACTGGGGGCTGGAATTTGAAACTGGTTATAAACTGATAATTAAGGATTTCACGCTTAATGTTTTGGCAAATGCCTCCTATCTGAAGAATAAACTGATCCGATTAGGTAATGCCAGCGGGGAAGCTATTTATGAAAATGCCGGCGCTTCGGGCGTAGGAAGTTATGTTAAAGGCAAAAACGGTGAAGTTTATCCATTCTTCTATGGTTATAAAACAAATGGCTTGCTTCAGAATCAGCAGCAAGCTGACGAATATAATGCCCAATACGGTGAACAGGCACAACCGGGTGATGTTATTTTCCAGGATATAGCGGGCGCTCTTGATGATAAAGGTAATCCAATTCCTGATGGCAAAATCACGGATGACGATAAAGTAAAAATTGGGAAAGGGATGCCCGACTGGACATTTGGCCTTACGCTGGGTGCAGAATGGAAAGGATTTGACCTGAACATGTTCTTCCAGGGCTCATATGGCAACGATATTTTTGACTTTTCACAAAGAGGCGATATTACTGCCATGAACCGTCCTTCCTGGATCCTTGATCGTTGGGTTGGTGAGGGGACTTCAACCAAGATCCCCCGGATGACTGCTGTCAACCCGAACCGCAACTGGCGTTCTTCCGATCTGTATATTAAAGACGGTTCCTATGTCCGTCTTAAAACATTGCAATTGGGTTATACCCTGCCGTCCCGGTTAACACAGAAAGCTGCTATACAAAAATTGAGAATATATATCTCAGGTGAAAATTTATTGACGTTCACCGATTACGACGGATTTGATCCGGAAATCGCTTCCGGGGGATATACCACGATCGGCATTGACCGGGGAATTTATCCACAGTCAAGGGTTATCTCTTTGGGCGCAAATATTTCATTCTAACCTTTAAATTACCAGGAATATGAAAAAATATAGTTTTATAATTGCATTGTCCGCGATCATTGGGTTATCCTCTTGTACCGATGATTTTCTATCGATTTCTCCGACAGCTTCGCAGGAGGCAGGAGGTGAGGCAACAGAAGGGGCCATTTTATCCAATCTCGCTTCCTGCTACCAGATCCTGCTGTTTGACAGTTATGCAGATAATAATTATAACAGTATTGTTTTAATGTCTGACCTGCGTTCAGATGATATTTATAAAGGTGGCGGTGATGCCGGTGACCAGGCTCAACTATACCGTCTGTCCCTGTTTGACGCGACTCCGACTGAACTTCCTTCAGGACTTTGGACGATCTATTACCAGGGACTTAGCCGCTGCAACAATGTCATTCAGGCCTGCGAAAACGCGGTTGACGTACCGGAGTCAAATCTGAACCAGTACAAAGCAGAAGCTCATTTCCTTCGGGCATACTATATCCATTGGTTATGGAAGTTCTGGGGCAATATTCCTTACTTTGAAGAAGACCTGCCTGCACCTTATATGGCAAAACAATATACCGCCGATGAAATTTATGAAAAAATTATTGCCGATGTTGATTTTGCTATTGAAGGAGATAAACTCCCGATGCATATAACCCCTGTCAATGATGGAAGAGTAACCAAGGCTGCTGCTATGATGCTGAAAGCCAGGATTGTAATGTATCAAAAGGATCAAAGCAAATATGCCGGCGTATTAAACGACATGTCGGAAATTATCGGAAATTACAGTTTATTGAATGATTTTGGGGCTATCTGGCTGAACTCAGGCGAATTTTGTGATGAGTCTGTTTTTGAAAGCAACCAGCTTCCTGAAGGAAAAACCTGGGCTTCCGGAAACCAGGGATACGGAACAAACCTTCCGGCTTTTATCTCTCCCAATGAGTTAAAAGGTCAGGAACCTTTCATAGGCGGCTGGGGATTCGGACCGGTCCGCGCTGAAGCTTACGCCATTTATGAAGAGGCCGACACCCGGCGTGCTGCCTCCATTAACAAATTTGAAGACGGGACATATACTCCCCGGTTCCAGAATACCGGATTGTTCATGGCTAAATACGCCGCCCGCGAAGGATATAACCCTCCTCCGGGAGATGTTGATCTGAACTACGACAATAACCTTCGTATTTTTCGCTATGCCGAAGTATTGCTCAATGCAGCCGAATTGATCGTAATGGATGGCGTTTCACCTGTTGGTGGCATTACAGCCCAGGGGTGCCTGGACGAAATAAGGGAACGTGCCGGTGTTCCGTCTATCCCGGCTACGGCTGCCAATATCAAGCTGGAACGCCGTCGTGAGTTCCTGGGCGAAGGCATGCGTTTCTGGGACCTGGTCCGTTGGGGAGACACAGGGATCCTGACAGAAAACAAACCGGAATTCTCTTCGGTAAGGACATGGGACGATCATTGTAAATATCTGCCCATCCCGCAATCCGAGATCGAAAAAACAGAAGGGGAATTCAAATTAGTACAAAACCCCGGCTATTAATCATTCTAAATTAATTTGAACATGAAACGAGCCATAAGTATCGCCTTCAAAAAAACGGAGGATTTCCCGGCGAGTTCCATGTGGCAATTAAAAAACAAATTATAAACACATGAAAGATACACTGAAAATAGAAGTTTTGGCATTGATCATGATCTTTGTCATGCTGGCTTGCGATCCGAAAGAAGATTCAGATTATTCGCTTGGTGAGATACCTGTGGCTGAACAACTGGATTTCTCAAGCACGCCAACTGCCGCAAAACCAAATGTTGTTGACTTTACCAATACCTCGAAGGTGACAGGTATTGCGACATGGGATTTCGGCAACGGTTCAACCACGAAAGGAGAATCGGCCCAGGCTATCTACCCGTTTAAGGGAGAATATACCATTGTCCTGACTTTATACACAACAGGCGGATCGGCAAGCATAACAAAAACCATAACGATCGAGAATGACGATATGTCGCTGCTGGACACGCCGATGTACAATGCCCTGACTGGCGGGGCTGCCAATACCGATGGTAAAACATGGGTGTTCGATCAGTACCACAACGGGCATTTTGGTGTCGGACCTGCTGATGCATCTTCTCCTGAATGGTGGAGTTGTCCCGCTGAAGGAAAAACAAATAGCTCGCTGTATTCCCAGGAGTTTACCTTTACCCAGGTAGGGATTAAATTCGGATGGGTAAACAACGGCAATGTTTACACCAATGAAGCAGGAAGGGCTGCCCTTGCCGATCTGGGCTATCCCAATTCGGTTGTCCCCCCGGACGGGGATTTTGACGTGGAATATGTCCCAAAAACAAACTACACGTTTGCGTTAAACGAATCTGCGGGTACAATTACGCTAAGTGGCGGCGCATTTTTCGGGCATTATGCCGGGACATCAACTTACCAGATCTTAACACTTACGGATGAAGAACTGTACCTGAAATGTGCAAGTACGACAGAATCTGGAAATGGATGGTGGTACCGTCTCATTCCAAAGGAACTGAACGTTAAGCCGGTTATCGATATCCCGTTGAAGACCGTTGAACTGAATGAAGATTTTGAATCGGAAACACCCGAAGTCTCTTTTGTTTCTGAGGATATGGGGCCACTGACGAATCCTTATTATTCAAATCCGGCGCCAATTGGAGTGAATACGTCGGCCAAGGTATTCCTGTATCAGAAGCCGGATGCTTTTTATTCGAACGTGTACTTTCAGGCCGATGGTTACAGGTTTGACTTAAGTGAACAGAACATGATAACCGTTAAGGTATTCATCCCGTCATACAATGATTATGACACGGAATTCCCGGTTGCAGGCGACTGGATCACGAATAACCAGTTGAAACCTCAGTTGTCGGTCAAACTCCAGGACTCATCAAAGGGAGGAAACGCATGGGAAACCCAAACGGAAATTATCCGGGCAGATCTTGAAACCGACAAATGGATTGAACTTACGTTTGATTTCAGTACCGTGAGCAGCCGCGAAGATTATGACAAGATTGTCATTCAGTTCGGAGCTGAGGGGCACGCGGCCCCGGGAATCTTCTTCTTTGATGATTTTGCATTCACAAAATGAAAAATCAGGAACAGGCTTGTCTGATGATGAACGAACCTTCTCTTCCGGCAATTCGTATATCTACGATCCGGGAGAAGACGGGATGGTTTTTGTAAATTATGGCTCAGGCTATAAAAAAGAAGCAGCAGGAAAGGATTTCCCCGATCCTGTTGCTTCTTTTATAAAAGTGGAAGGAATCAGGAGACCGGAATGAAATGAAAAGCCCCTTGGTTGTTAAAATTTTTATAATTCATATTTTACAAAAAATATTTGCATGAAAAAATTGGCTTTAATATTATTTTTGTTTCTGCTGTTGGGATGCGATGACAGCAATTCTGCCGGTGTTGAAAGCGATATTTCAATCACCATATCGCCGGAAGAGTTGAGTTTTGATTATGGAGCATCTGTCCAAACGATAACCGTTACCGCGAATGCGGAATGGGGTGTATATTCGCCGGAAAGCTGGTGCACCCTATCTCCGGGCGGAGGGATTGCCGGAACAACCACACTTGGTATCACCGTAGCAGACAATAAGGATGAAGATTCCCGCACGGCAGTCCTGACCTTCAAATCGGGCACTTTCAGGCAGGATTATATGGTCACCCAGGGATTTAACGGGAACGCGGAAGAACCGGACATCCCGCCCCCTGACGGGTATGAACTGGTATGGCAGGACGAGTTCGACGATTCCCTTACGGCAACCGGGAAAGCTGCCTTACCCAACACTTCCGAATGGTGGTACGAGACCGGGAACAGTGGCTGGGGAAACAATGAGCTCGAAAATTACATTGCCGCGGTGAGTGGAACCGATACTTGTGCCATGATATACGACGGGACCCTGAAGATCGTTGCCCGGAAATCGAGTAGTGAGGTGTTATCGGTACGGATGAATACCTCCAAAAGCTGGACTTACGGCTACTTTGAAGCCCGCCTGAAATTACCGGGAGGTAAAGGTACCTGGCCCGCCTTCTGGATGATGCCCAAAAACTACACTGCCTGGCCGGATGACGGGGAGATTGATATCATGGAAGAAGTCGGTTACCGTCCGAATTACGTCAGCTCTTCCATCCATTGTAAAGCCTATTATCATTCCATCGGCACCCAGAAAACAGCCGAAACGTATATTGCTACTGCCGAGAGCGAATTTCATGTCTATGCCGTGGAATGGACTGCTGACTATATTAAAGGCTATGCAGACGGAGAGGTGTACTTTGAGTTTTACAATGACGGGAAAAACAATAAGGATACCTGGCCTTTTTATAATCCGTTCTACCTGAAGCTGAACCTGGCATGGGGCGGCAACTGGGGCGGGGCCGAAGGTGTTGACGAATCGGTATTGCCTGCTGTCTATGAAGTTGATTATGTCAGGGTGTTTCAAAAGGACGAATAAATGGATACTCTTTATTCCCTTTGAACCGAAAATATTAACATCAAATCTTATTCATGTAGGATAGAAATTCTTCGTATGTCATATTAAGCGTCTTTAAGTTCGTATCAATATGAAATGCAGGAATTTCTTTTTCACATCCTATAATTGTAACAGGCCTTAATAATGATGATCCATCTGGATAATCCCATATTTCATGATCACCGTTATCTCTTAAATGTCTTAACCCTAATTTTTTAAGAAACTTTTTAAATTTTTTTGTCGGGATGGGTTTATAAGTCATTTAGCATACAGGTATTGCTATATCCTCCATAAAAGTATTTTGTCTAAGCTG
>JBFWIL010000114.1:0-8030 GCA_050256015.1 Mangrovibacterium sp.
ACACACTTACCGGGGTGAGCGTGTCGGCCAGAATGGTCCGTGTGTTGACGGTAACGGAAATGGGGTCCATAAGTTGTGTTGTTATAATTTTCGACATAAAAAAACGGCTTACCGTGTTCCGATAAGCCGCTTATTCATTCATGACAGGCATGACAGCTACTTCTCTCCACGGTATTGTGAAAAGTCGTTGCGCCACCACCAGCTTGTTATCATCAATGCATTCATCTTATTCAATTTTATCATTAAAATAGCAATATGGCCTTTTCTTCAATAAGCGAAGATCCCACCACGGAAGCCATATTGTATTAATTTTTCACTTTTATCGTTACAAAAGAATGAATTTTTCAGGATTCAGCCAAATTTTTTTTCCGGTTTTTATTTTTTCCGCCTTTTTGCCGGCCGGCAAAAAGGAAGAGCCTGCTTGATTGGCTGAACGGAGACCGGGCCTAGCGGTTGGGTATTTCCAAGTTTACCGGAAGTGGTTCCCCTTTCAGGCTGATAAGGTTCCGGACGGTATAAAAAAGTTTCAGGCTCGACATGGAAGCCACTTCCTCGGAGATGCCTTCGAGACTTATGAGCACGGTGCTGTGGGCTTTCAGCCGGATCTGTTCGGGGCCGGAAAAACCCACCGGGGGCTGCCTGCGGGTTAGCAGAAAGCTGATGTCGCTGGCATTATGGAGACGTACCGTTTTGATGCCGTGGTTTTTCAGCCGCCCGGGATTACCGTACAGTTTAAGGGAACCCAGGAAGATAGGACTCAGGAAGCGCCGCTGCCCGATGATGGTGTCGCCGAAACAGGCTGCCGTGCGCCCTTCGTCGAGAGCCTGCCGGAGGGCTTCTTCGCTTCGGTCGGCGGTAAAGACCAAGGTTAGCGGTCTGCGCCGCTGTCCGTTGCCGGTGAGCATGGACGAAGGGGTGTGCAGGTCGGAAGCCGCAAAGACTGTCAGGTTCTGTTCATCGGCCCACTTAAGGACTTCCGGGTAATATTCCTGCCCGTTGTACAGTTCAATGCCCCGCATGATGCCGGCTGTGGTAAGCCGGCTGTGCTCGGGCCACCAGCGGGTGGTGTCGGGTTGCTGGGCTTTCCTGCCGGGATGGTTCCATATTACGAAGGCACCCTGATCACGGGCTTCGACGCAGGCTTCCCACCACGCTTCGCGTTCCAGCAGGTTGGCATTTTTTATGAAGAGGGCGCTAAGGTGGCCCGGAGGCATTTCGCGGGAGATCTCGGTGCCCCGCACCAGGATGATGCCCAGTTGTTCGGCCAGGGGTTTGGCTATTTCATAAGCCCGGTTGTGGTCGGCTTCAATATCACCGGCATGAGGCCGGTATTCAATATGATCGGTAATGGCAATGGCATCCAATCCCTCCAGCCAGGCTTCCTGAACCCGGGTGGTGGGCCACACATCTCCGTCGGAGAAGACCGTATGGACGTGAAAATCGCATTTCAGCGTTTGGTAGCCCAGAATGTCGGGAAGGGCGATCTCTTTTCGTTCCTGGGCCCTGCTGCAAGGGGAAAAAGTCTGCAGAATCAACAGAGTTCCCAGGAAAAGGCTGATGTTCCTCATATCCGCTATTTTAACGTAAAGGTAGTGAAAAGCCCGCTGATTGCAAATGCTTTGCCGGATGCTTTTGTCCCCGGAATAATTTTGTCCGTGGCGGGTGCAGGCGAGTGTCCGGGCGGGAGTTCCGGAAAACGGTATAGGGCAGCTCTGTGTGCAGCTCAGCGCTTGCCCCCGGAGGCAAGCCCGCGGATTTTCTTCTTCCTGAGCCTGAGCAGCTGTACCCATTTGAGCAGTCCGAACAGGAGCACCAGGGTGAAAATAATGGATGCTCCCGAGGGAATGTCGGCAAAGAAGGAGATGAGCAGTCCGCTCAGCGAACCCAGGAAGGCGAACAGTACGGAGAGGAACAGCATACGGCGGAAATCGTTAGTGAACAGGTTGGCCGTGGCCTGGGGCAGGGTGAGCAGGGAGAGGATCAGTATAATGCCCACCACGCGAATATTGAGCACGATAGTCAGGGCAATCAGGCTGATCAGCATGTAGTTGATCCGGTTTACAGGAAGACCGGTGGCCCGGGCAAATTCCTCGTTGAAAGCCACGTAGAGCACGGGCCGGTACATTACGGCAAAGAAGGCGGTGAGACCCAGTGCCAGGACGGCCATTAGGATGAGCTCCACGGAGGAAACCGTCAGTATGCTCCCGAACAGGTAGCTCATCAGGTTGGGAGCATATCCGGGGCTCAGGTAGATGAAGATGATACCGACGGCCATGCCCAGCGACCACCAGATGGCAATGGACGAGTCTTCGCGCAGTCGGCCTTTCTGGGTGAAAAACTGAATACCCAGGGCCGAGAGCACCGAGAAAACGGCTGCCCCGAGCAGGGGGTTCAGTCCCAGGAAATAGCCGATGCCGATGCCTCCGAATGAAGCATGAGTGATGCCCCCGCTGATGAAGACAATGCGCCGGGAAACAATGTAGGTGCCGATGATACCGCAGCTGACGGCACTCAGCAGGGCGGCCAGAAAAGCGTTCCGGAAAAAGTCGTAGGAAAACAGTTCAATGATGGTGTGCATGGTCGGGACCGGTTTTATCGTGAAACTTGAGAACGGTATGCGGTACATCGCCGTGAGTGACGATCTGCAGCGGACAGTTGTAGGAGGCCAGCTGTTCCGTGGTGATACGGTTGCCGGGATGGTAATGCAGTTCCCGGTTTACGCAGGCAATGGTTTTTACATAATAGGTGATGGTGCCCACGTCGTGCGAAACGAGCACGATAGCCATGCGTTTGTTCAGCTCGCGCAGCTTGCCGTAGAGCTCGTTCTCAAAATGGTTGTCGACAAAAGAGTCGGGTTCGTCGAGGATAAGCAGCCGGGGCTCGTTAATCAGCGAACGGCAGAGAAAAACCCGCTGCATTTGTCCGCCCGACAGCTCGCCGATGGCTTTGTTGCGCAGGGCGCCGATGCCCATCTCTTCCAGCAGCGCTCCGGCCCGGGCCACCTCGGCCCGCGTGTCGCGAAACAGGTTGAAATGCAGACCGTCGGTTTTGCCCGACCGTACTACGTCGAGCACCCGGATGGGGAAGCGCCGGTCGATCTGGTTGATCTGGGGCAGGTAACCGATGCGGGAGGGGGGAAGGTGAAAGCTGATTTGTCCGCTGTCGGGTCTGACCAGCCCGAGCATAGTTTTGATCAGCGTGGTTTTGCCACCGCCGTTGGGACCAATCACACCGAGGAAGTCGCCTTCGCAGATGTCGAGATTGACGTTCCGCAGGACCGGTTCTTCGGCATAACTAACGCTGAGTCCGTGTATTTCGATGAGTTTTATCATGGGTCTGTTTTTTCAGTTCAGCTTCCTGGTTTTCCTGAGCCCCGGCAATTTTCCGTGCTATTTTGCGCAACTCTTCCGTCCAGTTTTCACTGAGCGGATCGATCTGCACCACTTCCCCTCCGATTTCCCGGGCCAGCTGACGGGCGTTTTCCGTGTCAAATTCCTTCTGGATGAGCACCACACTGATGTGCCTGGCCCGGGCCTGCCTGACCAGCTGTTGCATGTGCCGGGCCGAGGGTTCCTTGCCGTCCGTTTCCAGGGCGAGTTGCTCAAGCTGGTAATCCCGGGCCAGGTAGCTCAGGGCCGGATGAAAAATCAGAAAGCTGCGGTTTTTCAGGGGAGCAAAAAGCGTTGTCAACTCCCGGTCGAGGGCGTCGATCTCCCGGATAAAGTCTGTGTAGTTGCGACTGAGCATCTCCTTCCGGGCTGGCAGCAACTGAAGCAGGGCCCGGTGGGTCTCGGTTACGATCTTACGTACTTCCGCCGGACTTAGCCAGATGTGGGGATCGGTGCCGTGCCGGTGCACGCGGCTGTTATGCTCTTCTTCTCCGGCAATCCAGTCGGCCTGTACAGAGGTGTCAAAGATTTGCAGCCCAGGCTTTCCTGCGCGGATCTTACCGGCCCAGCTTTCCTCAAAGCCGATCTTTCCGATGCGGAGCCAGGCCGTGGAGGCCGACAGTTCTTTCATCTGGGAGGGCATCAGCGCATAGAGTTCGGGACTGCTCCCGGGGGGTACAAGCACATGCACCCGAACCAGATCGCCGGCCAGCTTTTCCACGAAATACTTCTGAGGCAGGATGCTTACCGCAATCTGCAGTTTATCGCCTGTCCGTCGTGGCTGACAGCCTAAGGCCAGCAGCATGAGAAGCAGAAGACATGGTATTTTTACGTATAAAAAGCCTTTTTTTTGCATGGGTTCAGGGATCAAAGGTATAAATTTATATTCTCGGTCGTTTCCGGTAATAACCCAGGAGACCGGCTGTTTGTTGAACCGGGACCTCACTTATTACCGGTTTTCCGGCGCAGACAGCGGACCTGCCCTTTGGGCGGCACCGGATCGTAGCCGTGGGTGCCCCATGGATGACAGCGGGAGATGCGCCTGATGGTGAGCCACAGGCCGGTAAAGGGACCGTGAATTTTGAGTGCTTCAACGGCATAACGGGAGCAGGTAGGTACATGGCGGCAGGAAGCCGGAAACAGGGGCGAAAGGGCATAACGGTAGAAATAGACCGGGAGAAGCAGCACCCGGCTTAACGCCTTCATCAGAAATTGTATGGCAGCCTGCATGATTCCTTGCTTTAGACTGCAAAAATAATAAAAAAGAGATGAAGTTCAGCATGTAGTAACCGGACCGCATGCCCGGTCTTTGCTTAAATTTATTGCTAACTTTGCCGAAAATGCGGATCATGGAAAAGGATGCTTTATTCGGAAAAACACCGGAGGAACTGGAGGCCTTGTGTGCCCGGCTGGCTTTGCCCCGCTATACCGCAGTCCAGCTGGCCGGCTGGCTCTACAAAAAGCCGGTGTCGTCGATCACGGAGATGACCAACCTTTCCAAAAAGGCCAGGGCTCTGCTGGAAGAAAGGTGTGTGTTGGGACTGACAGCGCCGGTGAAGGTGCAGCAAAGCACGGACGGGACCCGGAAATACCTCTTCCCGACCAGGCAGGGGCGCTTTATGGAGACGGCTGTGATACCGGAGCGGAGCCGCACCACGGTTTGCGTGTCTTCGCAGGTGGGGTGCCGGATGGGCTGCCTGTTCTGCATGACCGGGAAACAGGGATTCCAGGGACAGCTCACGGCCGGGGAGATCGTTAACCAGGTTTGCAGTATAGCCGAACGCGATGCGGTGAGCAACATCGTTTATATGGGTATGGGCGAGCCCTTTGATAATCTGGATGAGGTGCTGAAAAGCATACGGATCCTGACCTCCGGATGGGGCATGGCCATGAGTCCGCGGCGTATCACCGTTTCATCGATCGGGATTGTGCCCGGTTTGCAGCGTTTTCTGCGGGAGAGCGAAGCCCATCTGGCCATCAGTCTGCATACCCCTTTTGCGGAGGAACGCTGCAGTTTTATGCCTGTGGAGCAGGCCTACCCGCTGGAGAAGGTGCTCCGGGAGATCCGGGACTGGGATTTCGGCCGCCAGCGGCGGGTGTCTTTTGAATACATCGTGTTTGGCGGACTGAACGACACGTCCCGTCATGTGAAGGAAATGAGCCGGGTGCTCAACGGCATCAAATGCAGGATCAACCTGATCCGTTTTCATCCCGTGCCGGGCACTTCACTGAAGGGACCCGACGAGGAGACGCTGCAACGGTTTAAGGAGGCTCTCCGTGCCAGGGGACTTACCACCACCATCCGGGCTTCGCGCGGACAGGATATTTTTGCTGCATGCGGTCTGCTTTCTACAAAAGGACTGGAATAAAAACAACAGAGCCGTTGCCGGGGAAAATTTAACATTTTTAAACATGTTTTCTTCCTGTCAGGGCAAAAGTCAATTGCGGCAAATTTTCTAACTTGCATGTCCGTTGATAGGAATGGTTATGGAAAAATTGTTGTGGACAAAAGGAATTTTTAAAAAGCGGCTGGTGATTACCCGTGGCGGGGAGCAGATCGGACTGATCAGCTGGAACAGTTTTTTCGGTTCCAATGCCATTGCCACACTGAACGGAAGGGGTTTTATACTGAAACGGGATTTTTTTCTGTCAAGGCTGGAAATCCAGGATGCCAATAACCAGGATGTGCTGGGGGCCATTATGATCAACATGCTGAATCCCCGTAGCGATCTGGTGATTAACCGCAAGCGCTTTGAGCTGGAGATTAAAAATTTCTGGCAGTCGCGCTGGTGCTGGAAGTTCAACGGACAGGAAATCATTTTTTTTCAAAGCAATGAAATGCTGTCGAAAGACAGCGGAAGCATTGAGGTGTATGCGGCCGACTGTGAGGAAACGGAGATCCTGATTCTGCTCGGACTGTTTGTGCGGAGCCAGCTGGTGCTGTTCATGCTGCTTATCCTTATGGTACTGATCCTGGTGGCGCTTTCCTGGAATGCCGGCCCGTGAACGGGTGCATGTACAATCCTGTGTTTCTGCCGCAGAAACATACCAGGTGTCAACCCATAACAATGTTCACGCTGAATTGCTGACCCCGGCGGATTCTGTTTTGCGAAAGCCGATATTAACCTTAAATTTGCCCAGCATTCCCCATTTTTCGGTTTGGGGAACACCACCATTAAGTATACCAATATGAGCAAGAATAAGATCATCATCGGGATTACCCAGGGCGACATCAACGGAATCGGCTATGAGGTGATCATGAAGACCCTGAGCGATCAGCGGATCCTGGAGATGTGCACTCCCGTGGTTTACGGATCGCCCAAGGTGGCTGCTTACCACCGGAAAGCTCTCAATATGGAAGGCTTTAACTTCAATTCGGTGCGCAACGCTTCGGAGTTTGATACGCGGCGGGTGAACCTGGTGAACTGTACGGACGATAACATCCGGGTGGAGCTGGGAAAGATTTCCGGGGTGGCCGGGGAAGCTTCCTATATGGCGCTGGAAAGGGCCGTGAACGATATTAAAGCAGGGGTCATCGATGCTCTGGTAACCGCTCCGATCAGTAAGGACAACATCCAAAGCGATAAGTTTGACTTTCCGGGGCATACGGAATTTCTGGCCCGGCAGTTTGATACCGAAGATTACCTGATGCTGATGGTCAGTGAGATGATGAAGATCGGAGTGGTTACCACCCATGTGCCGGTCTCGGAAATAGCTCCGCTGATCAGCAGGCAGACGATCCTGAAAAAACTGCGTATCATGGCTGCCACTATGGAGCAGGACTTCAGTATCAAGCGGCCGGGGATTGCCGTACTCGGACTGAACCCGCATGCAGGTGACGGCGGACTCCTCGGAAAAGAAGAGCAGGAGATCATCATCCCGGCCATTGAGGAGGCCAAAAAGGAGGGAATCCTGGCTATCGGCCCTTTCCCGGCCGACGGGTTTTTTGGTTCTGGTGATTATGTTAAGTTTGATGCTATCCTGGCCATGTACCACGACCAGGGGATGGTTCCTTTCAAGGTGATTTCCTTTGAACAGGGGGTTAACTATACTGCAGGACTTCCCGTTATACGTACCTCTCCGGCACACGGCACGGCTTTTGACATTGCCGGCGAAGGGAAAGCCTCGCCCGACTCTTTCCGGCAGGCCCTTTATCTGGCTGTTGATGTGCACCGGAACCGTAGGCGTTACAAGGAGATCAGCAGTAACCCGCTGAAGAAATTTGAGATCAATCCGAACCAGGTGGATGAAAACATTGATTTAACGGATGAAGAACCTGAACTCTAAGTTGAACAGATCATGTACGAATACATTCACGGCCAGCTGGCCGAACTGAGTCCGGCCAATGCCGTGGTGGATACCGGATCGGTGGGGTATTTCATCCACATCTCTCTGAATACCTATTCCCGGATCAACGGCAGTAAAGCAGTGAAACTTTACCTGCACCAGGTGGTCCGTGAAGATGCACATCTGCTTTACGGCTTTGCCGACCGGGAGGAACGTGACTTGTTCCGGATGCTGATCTCGGTGGGAGGCATCGGCTCTAATACGGCCGTCATGATGCTTTCGTCGCTGCAGCCTGATGAACTGCGCAGGGCTATCCTGGAAGAGCAGGTCGGCCTGCTGAAAAGCATTAAGGGA
>JBFWIL010000115.1:0-7909 GCA_050256015.1 Mangrovibacterium sp.
GGTGATACTAATTTTATTTCCACGTAATATTCTCCAACCGATAAAAATTTTACCCCATGAAACGACACATCATCTTCCCGTTGAGGAGGACGATTTATGATGCAATAAGCATATATTAAATCGTTATCCATTGGGGTTCGTTTTTGTTGAATCACTCAGAAGAGTCATTCCCATTTTTCCGTTCAAATGCTGTCACCTCCAGCTCATCATCGAGTTGAACAGCATATAACGCCCTTGATTTTTTCGGCGGCATATTCATTGATTTCAGGAAAGAATCGTCTTCATATACTTCCGCAACGGCATGCCATGCATCATCCGCTTTTTCAAGTTTTATCACGGTGATGTCACTGCTGCCGATACTCTCTTTCAGAAATTTGATTACCGCTTTTCTTACTTCCGCTATTTTACTCATGATTTAATTCTCCTTCTCATTTAAAGTTTAAAGTTTCAAAGTTCAGGGTTCAAAAAATTATAGTCATTTAATATTGGATATCCTTGAAGTCTCTTTATTCTCCATTTTGCTTCCCGACACGGATCTGTTCCAGTAAATTCAACAATTCTTCTTCCCGCCTGTCGTATTCTTCCTCATCAATTTCGTCCATTTCGAATTTCATTTGCAACTCCATCAGGCGTTCCTTGATCGTTCCCTCGTCCGATTGCTCCCGGTCAACCACATCACTGATCTTCTTACCCAGCAAAATCAATCCTTTTAACGGAGCCATTAACAGATCATCGAATATCAGCATATCAGTTTTTTTCAATATTAATAACCATGTTCACAAAATTATAGGGAGGCAGGGTTCCCACGTATTTAAAGGTCAAAAGGTTACCGAGCTGTTCATCCAGTTTATTCACAGCCCTGTCAAATTCGGGTTCAGTTTCGTTCCTGATCAGGAAGGCGGCATTCAGCACCATTCGTTCTCCAAAATTATCATTGATCCGTGTATCCACAGCCAATGGAGTAAGGGTATCGAGTATCCGTTTTTTAAAAAATTCTTTTTCTTTTTGGAGAGCGGCTTCGACCATTTCGCCGATTTTCATCCGCTGGTAGTATGTTGTATCTGCCGGCAGATGAACCAGCTTCTCTTTCATGTTCCTGATCTCATCATATTTATCAAGAATATGGTTGAAGATCACCCCTTCGATAGCAATCACTTTTAAACCCAGTTCTTTTTTACCTTCGATCCGGTCAAGCATACCGGTGAGACGTTCGTAGTCACGTTCCAGAATTTTCAGGACTCCGGAATCATCCGTTGTATCGGCAATCGTTGAGAACCGCACCGGAAGTACCGGAAACTGTTTCATCACTTCCTCAAGTACCAATTCATGAGCCGTCAGGTTAACCCTTCGGGCCTCATACTGGATAACCGGAGAATTACTGACAATAGCACAAACGTTTTTATAACTGATCCCGTAAACCCGGTCACCCCGTCTGCCGATCCCGATCGGGCCAAATTCAATTGCTTCCGAATGTTTGATAATCCCGTAAATGTATTTCCCTTCGTTGGTTTTTATTTCCTTATTTTCCATGCGCAGGTATCTGGTTTATGATTATACTTCCCATTTCTCGGGAAATATTTTCAGGTCAACAAAATTGAATATGGGCAATGGTGCCGTATAGATAAAATCGATCCGGTCTTTATACTGATCTCCCAGGTCGCTCATAATATTGTCGATTTCTTTTTCACGTCCGCTGTTTACCAGGAAAGCCGTATTCATAAACAGGGGATCTTCATTGGTTTTATTCTCTCTGTGATCAAAAACAATTCGTCTGAATGAGTCCAGTATATTTTCGGTTTCCTGTTCTTTCTTTTGTTCCAACGCTTTTTGAACGATTTCTCCGGCTTTTGCCATTTTTCCCTTTTTCAGATCCGGATCCTGTTCCTGTTCCACTTCGCCTCGGATAGCCTGTACTTCGGCATTTTCCGTATCAATCTCCTTATAAATAACTTCCATATTTTTCCAGCGGCCTTTCATGTTAAATTCGACCCTGTTTTCGAATGTACGAAGCAATTCGGAAAACTCACTGTACCGGCGCTGCAGTAAATTGCGGATTTCATCAGGTGTGGCAGCAATTGTTCCAAACCTGACGGGGATTACACTATTGAATTCCGTCATCACTTTTTCGATCACCTTTTGATGAGCCAGTATATTTTCAGGGTTGACAACGAATTTATTAAGAGGATGATTGCTCACGACCATACATAAACCGTCAAAACCGATGGTTGTCACCGGACTTTTTTCCCCGCCAATGCCAATCGGCCCGAAATTACAATCATAGTCTGAAGCAATGATGCAATAAATATATTTTCCGTCTTTCTGCATGTTATTCTCTTATTTTAACCAGGAATGAATTTTCGGTTACCTGTTCTTCCGTGAAATAAAAGAGATCTTCGTCGGACGACTGCCTGACTGTCTGCAAATAATCATTAATGACATGGTATGCCTTGGTAAGCGACTCAAAATAAGCCTCTTCGCCATTCCCGAAATTGACGTCAGGATGGAATGACTTTACTTTAGCAAGGTATGCCTGCCTGATCTCTCTGGCCGACGCTCTCTCTTGTACCCCCAGGGCATTCCTGGCCTGTTCGATCTGTTCAAAATTCAGTTCGACAACTTCGAGCGTATAAAAACTGTAGCATGGTAATGGTCCGACATACTTAAAATTTAACGCTCCTTTAAATTCCATGTCCATTTGATCAAGTGCTTCTTCAAAAGAGGCGAGCTTGCTTTTACTGATCAGGAAAGCAACATTGGCAACCATCTGATCATTCATCACCTCATGACGTTTTAATTCCTCGCACCAGGGTTCCAGCTGTTTCACAATTTGTTGCCGGGCATCACGGGCCTTTTCATCGAGCTTTTCCCTGACCAGTTTACCGATCTGCAGTTGATCTGCAGTTGAAATACCGTTGGCTTTCCCCAACAGCCCGTCTTTGAATACGGATACTTCAGGATCGGCAGCAACCGTTTGGATAAGCCCGCTAAAATTACTCCAGGTTACAGCCAGATCAACTTCAATCCGGTTGCAGACCTTTTCCAGAATATCCAGGCAAAGGGGATATCCCTTTTTCAGGATCTCACGCACTTCCGTTTTGCTTTTCGACCAGGTTCCCAGTTTTACCGGTATCAGCATGGAGAATCCGGTTTCCATCAACCGTTCAAGTATTTTTTGATGACCGACAAGTATCCCTGCTAATATTTCCTTACTGGCATGCATCAAATTTTCGTAAGGTTTTTCTGCTGCAATCGCAAAAATTTTTTCGTACTGAACAACCTCCAGCCCCATTCCTTTCAATTCAAGAAACTGCTCAGGCGGATAATCGTTATGTGTTATTCCGTACAGATACAAGTACTTTGTTTCCATGATACTAATTCGCCGTTGTTTTTACCTGATTCTGTTTTTTTACAAGTTGAATGACCTCCTTAAAGCAGGAATCCGTGATAACAATCCCGTGATTGTCATCCATCGTTTTTTTACGTATGGCAATAGCTTCGCGAATGGACAGCATCGATGCCTTGCGGCAAATAAATTCAATGTCAGCTCCCACCATGCCGGAGGTTTCTGCAGCCAGTTCCTGCAGATCGACATCCGGATCCAGTGTTTTTTTCCGGGTGTGTATCCTGAAAATTTTTTCACGGACCCGGGCATCAGGTTCCGGCAATTTAAAGAGCAGGTCGAAACGGCCGCTTCGAAGCAAGGCGGAATCGATCAGGTCGATCCGGTTGGTGGCAGCCAGCACGACAACCCCTTTCAGTTCTTCAATGCCATCCATCTCGGTCAGGAACTGGCTGATAACGCGTTGAATGACATCCGATGCCCCCTCTCCGAAACCGCGTTTCGGAGTGAGGCTGTCTATTTCATCGATAAAAAGAATGGCCGGGGCAACCTGCCGGGCTTTTTTAAAAAGCTCACGTACCCCTCTTTCCGATTCACCGATATATTTACTGATAATCTGCGGTCCTTTTACCGAAATAAAGTTGACCCCGCTTTCATGGGCAAGCGCTTTGGCCAGATAGGTTTTCCCTGTTCCGGGTTTCCCGTATAAAATAATTCCTTTCGGGGGAGTTGTAGCCGTTTTTTCATACAGGTCGGCATATTTCAAAGGCCATACGACAGCCTCCTGCAATGCCTGCTTGATCTCGTCATGGCCTCCGACATCTTCCCATTTTACATCCGGAACTTCCACAAAGACTTCCCGGATAGCCGAGGGCTCAACCTCTTTCATCGCTTCCCGGAAATTATCCATGGATACTTCCAGGCTTTTAAGTAATTCATAGGGTATTTCCGCCATCTCAAAATCGATTTTAGGCAAAATTTTCCGCAGGGCAGCCATGGCAGCTTCCCGGGCCAGTGCTTCCAGGTCGGCCCCGACAAAACCATGGGTAATATCAGCCAGTCGCTCCAGGCTGACATCCGAAGACAAAGGAATGCCACGCATATGGATTTCAAGAATTTCGAGCCGGCCCTTCTTATCCGGGATAGGTACTGAAATCTCACGGTCGAAACGACCGGGCCGGCGCAAAGCAGGATCAATGGTGTTCGGAATATTGGTTGCCCCGATCACGATCACTTTACCACGCGATTCCAACCCGTCCATCAGGGACAGAAGCTGGGCGACCACCCGTTTCTCCACCTGTTTTTCACCGCCCATATCTTCCCGTTTCGGAGCGATCGCATCAATTTCATCAATAAAAATAATGGAAGGTGCATGGGCCTGGGCCTCATTAAATATTTTCCTCAGCCGTTCCTCGCTTTCACCATAAAATTTACCCATGACCTCCGGGCCGGAAATACTCACGAAATGCGCATCGGTTTCATTAGCCACAGCCCGGACAATCAACGTCTTTCCTGTTCCGGGAGGCCCGTAAAAGAAAACACCCTTGGGAGGATTGATGCCCAGCCGTTCAAATACTTCAGGATATTTCAAGGGGAGCTCGATCATCTCCCGGATCCGTTGTACCTGTGTGGAAAGGCCACCAATATCCTCGTATGAAACCTTGGATGAACGTTTTTCTGTTGGTCTGGATAATTCGAGCTGCACCTGGGTCTCCGGACTGATCAGAACCACTCCTGACGGCATGCTGTCGGTAATCTCATAATCAACCGAACGGGCGCCAAAAAGAGTAGCCCGTACTTTATCCCCCTTTACTACAGGAACCCCGTCGATCAGCGACCCAATATACCGTGCATCATTGGATTTAAAGGATGAACCGGACATAATTTCAGGATGTATTTTGATCTTCATGGCCGGCTTGTAAACAGCTTTACTGATCCTCACTTTCTCGTCAATTCCTGTCTGGGCATTTCCCCGGGTTATCCCGTCAATCTGGATAATTTGCTTTCCCCGCTCATCAGGATAACAGGGCATCACTTTAGCCGGTGTTTGCCGTTTACCTTCAACAAGAATGATATCACCGGGAATCAATCCGGCATTTTTCATATCTGTGGGATCAATCCGGGCAACAGCCCTTCCCACATCTTTCACCAGTGCTTCTTTCACCCGATAAATCAGATCATTCGTTTTAGGGTTCATTTTTTTGCTTTAAACTTTTAGTTCTTTCAATCATTACATTCCTGATGCGTGGCAGGATCAAAAAGAATTTTTCGCAAGGCATTCAAACTTTCCGGCCCCCGTACCTCTTCCGGGAATAAAGGTACATGGACAATTTTATAAGGTGTGCCGTATATTTCCCGGATCTGGTCAAGGTACTGCTGCTGATATCTCCGCCGCTGAACACAAAAGCTACAGGTACCCAGTTCCATGACATGGTTTATAATCATCTGTTTTACCGGCACCCCGTAATTTTTCAGATCGGACAATAATCTGCCGGTTTCTTTCACGGCCATCGCCTCGGGAAGGCATACCGGTATAAATTCGCACTGGCTGCAGTCACGGAGAAGTGTTTCAATACGTTTGATCGTTTTTTTCAGTTCCAGGAGCATATCATCCGTAGCATCCGGCTGGTAACTCCCTGAGAAACTCGTGATCATGTAACGGTACTTCCACCTCATTTGGACAGCTACCTTAATCCACTGATCCAGTATTTTAGGGGAAGACAATAACCTCAGTGCATGTCCGGTCGGAGCCGTATCGACCACATATTTATCAAATTCACCTTCCTGAATAAAATCCATAATGGTTTTCAGGCTCATGATCTCATCAATTCCCGGAATGGACAAGCTCAGAAGTTGACTGATATCCTCGTTGTCGAGATTGGACGAGGTATCAAAAAGTCTTTTTATTTCTGACTGGTGCCGTTGCTTAAAATCTTCAAAAGCTTCATCGGCAGCAATCTCAATGGCCGAAAGATTTGTTATTCCGGTTACCTTCTGAAGTTTATATCCGATTTCCTGGTCCAGACTGTCGGATACGGAATGAGCCGGATCGGTTGAAATAAGCAGGGTACGGAATTTTTTTGATAATTCGATCGCCGTAGCTGCAGCACAGCTGGTTTTACCCACCCCGCCTTTTCCTCCGAAAAGGATTAATTTCAAATTAATATGATCCATCCCCATCAATGACATCGTTACTTTTTTATTCTGATCTCGAGAATCCCGTTATTATACGTTGATGTCAGGTTTTCACGGGTTCCCTTTGCCGGCAGCAGCACCTCTTTACGGTATTTGCGGATTTTACTTGCTGCCGAGATCTCCAGGATGTCTTCCTTTAATTCAATGGAAATCTCTTCCTCAGCCATTCCCGGCATCTCAGCGATGATAATCATTTCGTTCTCCTCGTCAAAGACATCCGTGATGGGTTCTCTTTCCTCTTCCACTTTCGGGCCCTCAGGTGTTTTTTTGATGTTGCCGAAGGTTTCCACTTTCGGGCCGCCTCCCACTACTGATTTAATGGTAAACCCGTAAACACCCTTCATTCCCTTTTTGAGATGCTCCAGATCAATCGTCCCCTCTTTACGGATTTCTCCTTCCTCGCTATCGGTCACCTGTCCGGCCAGATCAATTAACTTCTCAATTCCTTTGAATAATCCCCCAAGACCTAAAAATTCAAAGTCTGATTCTTTTTTTTCATTTTCCTTTTTCATCTGTGTAGATTTTTCATAATTTGTTACCTTCAAATTCTTCTGTTTCCGTATTGCTGAATGGCCATCTGATAATTTTAGCCATTCAACCATTTTGCCATTATTCATCAACTGCTTTTCTTTCTTCCCATGCTGATCAGGCATTGGAGAAAACAGGCCTGTCAGTTATCAGGCTTTCAATCTGTTTTTTCCATTTCAGAGGATCCTTTACTGCAATAAATACGTTTCTTGTCCGGCTGCCGTTCCACTGAATATATAGCTGCGTTACCCTTTTGCCCAAAATCCATCTTCTTTTTACCAGATCTGTCCGCCGGATTTCACAAAGAGGAATCTGAAATATGAGTTTCCGTACCTGAACGAAAAGGAGTCTTTTTTCAGTAAGATGCAGATTGCCCAGCCTCCAGGATGAAAAGCCCGCACTGCCTGCATCATAGGATGCCGTGTAGGAATACAGTATTTCTTCCCCTTTCCCGAGGGACAGGGTTGAGGCTTTTCTTAATAAATCCAGACTACTCTTCATTTTTTGGTATGCTTATGATCAAAGTTTGATTTTGAAATTGCTGCCTGAATTCAGCGATATTAACATCAGCAGGCAAAGGGGTCTGACGGGCATGCTCAATGCCATTGGAATCCCGAAAAAGAATCGTTGCACTTTTCCGGTCAACCTTCACCTGAATACTCTCTTCCCTAACCCCTCTCAGATCCATAATGATCAGAACCTCATTATCCTCATCAAAAACATCTGCAAATTGCTCTTCTTCTTTCAGCAATACTTTTCTTTCATCTTCTTCTGTCAGCCACCAACTGAATAAGACATTTTCCCCGTTTTCCCGTTCAACACGCGATTTTTCAAACAGCAGTACCG
>JBFWIL010000116.1:0-7905 GCA_050256015.1 Mangrovibacterium sp.
AACCGGAAGGTAACCGTACGGAGTTATGTTACCAAGCCTGATTTGATTAAAGGAGAATACCCTTCGGATCATATCCCGGTACTTGCGGGGATCTCTTTCTGAAATTTTTGCTGTCTGTCCGGGAGGTGCCGGTCATCGCAACCGGAATCCCTTTTTTTCCACATTGGGGAGTAGCCAGGCTACCAAGCCCAGCAGGGGCATCCAGGCGCAGACCTGGTAAACCGCTTCAATGCCAAAGCGGTCGGCCATATTACCCAGAATGGCCGAAGCGATTCCGGCCACTCCGAAGGCAAAGCCGAAAAACAGTCCGGAGGTTAGTCCCAGTTTTTGGGGCAGCAACTCCTGTGCATATACCAGGATAGCCGGGAAAGCCGAAGAAAGGATTAGTCCGGCGCCAAAACTCAGCACCACCGTCCATCCCAGTCCGGCATAAGGCATCAGCAGACTGAAGGGGGCTGTTCCCAGTATGGAGAACCAGATCACGTATTTCCGGCCGAACCGGTCGCCCAGCGGACCTCCGGCCATGGTTCCGATAGCGGTACCCAGTAAAAAGACAAACAAAAACAGCTGGGAGGCTTTTATGCTTACTCCAAACTTATGAATGAGGTAAAAGGTGTAATAGCTTTTCAGACTTTCCATGTATATAAATTTGGAAAAGATCAGCAACATCAGGATGGCAATGGAAAAAACGGTCATCTTAAGCGACAAAGGCATTTTCAGATGTCCTTCCTGATATTGTTTTTCCCTGCCTTGCCGGTCCAGAAAATTGTTATACCACCGGCCTATAGGAATCATAGCCAGTATGGACAGCAGGGCTACAATGGCAAAAAGGGCCAGGTGCCGTCGCCCGTATGGGGCTACCAGGAGGGCTACCAGCAGGGGCCCGAGCGATCCGCCGAAGTTTCCTCCAACCTGGAAAAGAGACTGGGCCAGCCCGCGTTTTCCGCCTGAGGCCAGGGAGGTAAGCCGGGAAGCTTCCGGATGAAAGACCGAAGACCCCAGACCAATCAGGAATACGGATAGAAGCAGGGTGTGCAGTCCGGAGGCATAGGCCAGAAAGACAATGCCGGCCAGGGTAAAGCTCATTCCAACGGGCAGAGACCATGAAACAGGCCGTTTGTCAAAAAACAGACCGACCAGGGGCTGGAAGACCGAGGCCGACAACTGGTATACCAGCGTAATCAGCCCGATCTGGGCAAAGCTCAGAGCCAGATCTTCTTTAAACAGAGGATATGCTGCGGTGATAACCGACTGCAGCAGATCGTTCAGACAGTGGGCCAGGCTTAGTCCGCCCAGAACAGGCAGGGCAAGTTTCCCGGCGGAATGTTGGATTGGTTTCATAAAGTTTCTGTGTTCTGAAAAAACAGCGCAAAGGTAAAAATTCCTGTTGACTTGTACATTTAGATTTTTTTTAACATATCCTGAACCCGGATTTTTTAAATGTAAATCATTTATCTTTAACGGCATATTATTTGTTGTCCTGTTTTGAATCGGTCTAAATCAAATAAAGAACTTCTGATTCTTCTTAAAAAAGGAGATATAAAAGCTTTTGATGCAATTTATCACCGGTACAGTTACCGTTTGTTCCGCTTTGCTCTGAAATACCTGAGAGAGGAAGCCGATGCAGAAGAAATTGTTCAGGAAGTATTTGTTAAAATCTGGGAAAAGCGGAAGTTTATAGATACGGCTTATTCTTTTAATTCATTTTTGTTTACCATTGCCTATAATTCGACGATTAGCCTGGTGAGAAAAAAGATCCGGGAAAAGGAGCACCTGCTCCGGATGAGCATCCGTCAACCGGCAGAATGTTCTGTGGATATAATTGATGAGTTGAATTATCGGGAGTTGAGTAGTCAAATCCAGTCGTTGCTGAATGAATTAAGTCCGCGTCAGCGGGAAATATACAAGCTTAGCCGGGAAAAAGGGCTGACGCTTGAGGAAATTGCATCTCAGCTGAATCTGTCAGTTCATACGGTTAAGAATCATCTGGTACTGGCCCTTTCTTTTCTGCGTTCCCATCTTGATCGCAGTATCATGGTTAATATGCTTTTTATTTCTCTTTTTTTATAAAGATTCGTCGGTTGCACTGGTCCTGTTTTGGCGCTTGTGCGTATTACGGTTAACATTCGGATCCGGTAAATGTAATCTGCAGAAAGCCGGATTTGAAATTGCCCGGAACGATGGATGCAAAACGACTGAAAGAATTACTGGCTGGTAAGTGTACCGAGGAAGAGCTCATAAATGTTTTTCGCTGGTTGGAGCGGGAGGCTTTTTCGGGGGAAGGTGTAGACAGTGCGTTCCGGTTGTGGAATAATATTCCGAGGGAGGAAGATCCTGCGAGACGGGAAAAGGTAAGTTCCTTGCTAGACCGGATTCATCACCTCCTGAACCTGGAGCATAATCCGGTTTTGAAGAAAAAAACGGAATTGCGCATCGCGGATAAGCTTGTCCGGGTAGCAGCATCCATGCTTCTTCCTGTTTTAGGTATTTTACTGTATCTGCTTACGGCACGGTCGCCGGAGTATTTTGTTCGGACTGATTATACTTCAGATACCCTGGCGGTTGCAGCTCCCGCTGGAGTGCAGAGCCTGGTCAAGCTTGCTGATGGGTCCAGGGTGTTTCTGAATCATGGAAGTTCAATTCGTTACCCCGTTTCGTTTTCCGGGAAACATCGGGAGGTTATCCTCTCGGGAGAGGGATATTTCCAGATTGCTCATGATCCTGAAAGACCTTTTTCTGTCAGGGCAGGTAAGCTCCGGGTAGAAGCGCTGGGAACCTCTTTTAACATCATGGCTTATCCCGATGAAGATATTGTGGAAACCACCCTGGTTGAAGGCCGTGTTTTGGTAAAAAGTACCGGGGGAAAAGGGATTCTGAAGCCGATCGGAATTCTGTATCCCAACCAACATTTAAGTTATAATGCCAATACCAGTCAGTATAGCCGCACGGAAGAGGATATTGAAAAATACGTGGCCTGGAAAGAAGGAAAGCTTATTTTCAGGAATGAGTCCATTATTCACATCGCAGGAAAACTTAGCCGGTGGTATAATGTTGAATTTGAGTTTAAGGATCATGAGTCAATGGCATACACTTATACTGCAACATTTAAAGGGGAAACTTTGTCTCATATCCTTGAACTGCTGGCGATGGCGACGCCCATACGTTATGAAATCATGCCCAGGGACAGACTGGCTGACGGAACATTTCTGAAACAGCGGATCATAATTGAAAAAATACAATGAACTCATGAAAGGAAGATAAAAGGGCCGTTAAGGGTTAAACCGCTTACACAAGTGCATGATTACGCCGGGAGCATGCCGTTGAAAACCATGTACAAAATGATGACTGCGATAAGCAAATTGCAGTTAACTAAATTGAAATAATTAAACAGATGAAACGTCCGAATTAACTAAAATACAAAAGCCTATGGAATAGTATCTTATCTGAAAAAACAGGGAAATGCGCCCACATTTCCCTGGTAAGTTAATGTTACACCCTGTATGTTTTATACAAGGTATTACTAACTCAAACAACACAAAAGTATGAAAAAAAAAGCAATCCATGTTGTGTTGAGGGAATTATCCTTCAATGCATTAAAATTCTTCGTGGCCATGAAATTAACTTTCTTTTTGTCTCTTCTCGTTGTTTTCAGTGCCCTGGCCGGTGAGACCTTCTCCCAAAGCAAAAAACTCAGTCTGGATATGCGTGAGGTAACCGTTCAGGAAGTGCTTTCGACCATAGAGAACCAGAGTGAATATTATTTTTTGTACAGTGAACAGGTTGTTGATGTGGAACGCAAGGTTTCCCTGAACGTGAGGAATCAGGACCTTCAAATAGTCTTGGATGACCTGTTTGCCGGTACCGATGTAACCTATGCCATAAAGGACCGTATTATTGTGCTTTCGGCTTCCGGTTCTGAAGCCGCGCCTGTTGTGGCTGGCCAGCAGTCGGCGGTGACCGGAAGGGTAACCGATGGCAGCGGTATGCCCCTGCCGGGTGTTTCGGTTGTGGTAAAAGGAACCACCATGGGGACCATTACCGATGCAGAGGGGAACTACACGCTGACCGGCCTTCCTCCCGGGGCTGTCCTTCAGTTCAGTTTTGTGGGAATGCTTCCCCGGGAAGTGGAGGTAGGAACCCGGACCCGTATCAATGTATCCATGAAAGAAGATGTGATTGGTTTGGAAGAAGTGGTTGCCGTAGGATATGGTGTTCAAAAGAAAACGGATGTGACCGGAGCTGTTATATCGGTGACCAGTGAGAAGCTGAATTCCATGCCTTCTAACAATGCCATGGAAGCCCTTCAGGGGCGTGCCGCCGGGGTGGATGTGATATCGACATTGCGTCCGGGAACTATTGGTGAGATCTATATTCGAGGGGTACGGTCGCTGACAGCCAGCAATGCGCCGCTCTATGTGGTAGACGGAATTCCGCTGATGTCTTCCAGCGGAATCGAAACCATCAACCCCCAGGATATTGAGACGGTTGATATTCTCAAAGATGCTTCCGCTACGGCTATTTACGGATCCCGAGGAGCAAACGGGGTGGTGCTGGTCACCACTAAAAGAGGAGATACCGGAAAGTTGTCGGTGAACTATTCGGGTTCGCTTACTTCCCAGGATATGGTCTGGCGCAGTGACTACATGAACGTGGAGGAATACATTGATTTTGCCCGCTGGGCGGCTTATAACAAAAGTCCGGGTGATCTGAGTCCGGGTGATCAGCCCAGTCTGGAAAACGATGGCAAAATCGAGTTGTTTACAGCCGACCCGGTAGCTTGGGCCAATATCCAAAAGGGCTGGGAAGGGGGAACCTGGGATCCTTCCCGGGTGGAAACCTTTGACTGGATGGATGCCGTCACCCAGGCCAACCTTACCCAGGAGCATACCCTGAGTGTAAGCGGAGGAACGAGGAACATGAAAGGTTATGCTTCTTTTGGTTACCTCGACAACCAGGGAACTACCAAGGGACAGGAATTCCAGCGCTATTCTCTCCGCATCAACCTGGATGTGACGCCGAAGGAATGGATCAGGTTCGGATCGAGTATAAATGCCTCCTACCTGTTCCAGGATTACGGACAGGCCAGTATCGGCGCTTCCATGTCGAGTCCGGGCAGCCTGGTGGAATCTGCCGCCCGCATATATCCCTATGCGCTTCCCTATGATTCGGAAGGGAATCTGGTTAATTTTCCCGGCGGACAGTCGCGTGTGGCCAATGTCCTTAATGAATGGAATTATTCCACCAACGAAAGGGAGACATACCGCATTCTGGCCAATCTGTATACGGAAATAGAGATTATCAAAGGACTGCGTTACCGGATGAATTTCGGTCCTGATTTCCGTTCCTACCGAAACGGGGTGTATAACGACGGGAAATCGGTGGTACGGGGCGGATCTTCCTATGCCAGCTACGGCGGGAATTTCAATTTCTCCTGGACGATTGACAATTTGCTTTATTATGACAAAAGCTGGGACCGCCATAATTTTGGGGTTACCTTGCTCCAGACAGCCTCTAAATGGAAATATGAGAACTGGAGTATGGCTGCCCAGGGAATTGCCATTCCCAGTATGGAATGGTATGCCATGGGGTCGGTTTCGGCTCTGGACAGCTGGGGAACGGGGTTGACGGAAAGACAACTGTCGTCTTATATGGGCAGGCTGAACTACAGCTATCAGGACAAATACCTGGTGACACTCTCCGGACGCTGGGATGGCGCCTCCCAGCTGGCTGAAGGAAACAAATGGGAATTCTTCCCTTCCGTGGCTCTGGGCTGGCGTATGGAACAGGAAGACTTTCTGACGGATATCAGCTGGATAAATCAGCTGAAACTCCGGGCCGGCTATGGTGCCACGGGAAACTCGGCTGTTGATCCGTATACCACCAAAGGGGGAGTGGACCTAGTCCAGCAACCCTACGGTTCGTCCATTGTCCCCGGCTATACCAGTTCCAGCAGTCTGTCTAATCAGGCACTTGGCTGGGAGAAAACCACGCAGTACAATGTGGGAGTCGATTTTTCGTTGTTTCGGGGGCGTCTGAACGGAAACATCGATCTCTACCGTTCCAAAACAAAGGATCTGCTGATGACCATGGCCCTTCCGTCGGTTACCGGTTATGTGTCCACCTTGGCCAATGTGGGGGAAACCAAAAACAGGGGAGTGGATTTCTCCATGAATTCCATCAACATACGGAAAGGTGACTGGACCTGGGAATCCAACCTAAACCTGGCCTGGCAGAAAGATGAAATTGTGTCGCTGATGAACGGGAAGGAAGATATGGTAGCCGATGGCTGGTTCATCGGCCAGTCGATCAGTGTGAATTACGATTACGACCGGCTGGGACTCTGGCAGGATACCCCGGAAGATTTGGCTGAAATGGCCAGGTTCAATGCTAACGGGCATAATTTTACGCCGGGTTCGGTGAAGGTTAAGGATCAGAACGGAGATTACAGGATTACCTCAAACGACGACCGGGTAATCGTGGGGAACAGTCGCCCGCGATGGACCGTCGGATTAAACAACAGCATTAAGTTCCGGAACTGGGATTTTTCCCTGTTTATTACAGGCCGGCTGAAATACCTCCGGAATGTGGGAGAAGGATTGACCAGTATGTACGGAGACCAGCGTGTGCTGGATTACTGGACGCCTGACAATCCGGATGCGGAATACCAGAAACCGATCCGGGATGAAGCCGGTGGCGATTCTTATGCCTATACCTATTATAAAGACGATTCATATCTAAAGATCCGGAACATTTCTTTGGGCTATTCCCTTCCCGCGTCATTGGTTTCCCGGTTGGGGATCAGTGATCTACGTGTCTATGTACAGGTAAAAGATGCCGGAATGCTCTGGTCAAATAATACCTATCTGGATTCGGAATACGGCTCTTTGTACTTTAACCGGGGAACGGTATTCGGCCTGAGTGTAGGACTTTAATGTCAAAATTATGAATACTGAACAACTAAAAAAGCAGGATATGAATATAATAAGAAAACAAATAACCGGAATTCTGATAGTTGCAGCAGTTGCTATGGGGTGGTTCTCCTGCAGTGAGAGTTTTCTGGACGAAGAACTGAAAACCCAGCGAAATGACAGTTATTTCAATACGGAAGAAGGTATCGGTGATGCAGTGGTGTCCCTGTACAATTATTTCAGGTATCCGTTTACGGGTGAACAGGGACTGGCCACCACTATGTACGGAACAGATGAGTTTACAGTAGGCGGGGATAACAGTAACCATGACTGGAACGACTATACCTCCAACCTGAGTCCTTCTGTCATATCGATCAACAGCAACACGGTTTCTATGAATGCTGTATGGGACAACATGTACCGGGCTATTAGCATGGCCAACCTGGTGCTGGCCAATGTGGATGAAGCCGTAACTGTTGAGGGCAGCCGTACCCTGTATAAGGCAGAAGCATCGTTTTCGCGTGCATTCAATTATTTTACCCTGGTGCAGCAGTATGGCGGAGTGGTGCTGAAACTGGAACCTTCCCAAGGGGTTGAACGCTATTTTGTCCGTTCTTCCTGCGAGGAATGCGTGAACCGGATTATCGAGGATTTCCGGGTGGCCTATACCGGACTGCCGGCCACAGAACAGGAAGAAGGCCGGCTGTATAAGGATGTGGCTGCTCATTTTCTGGCCAAGGCTTTGCTTTACCGGGTGTCAGAAATCAACGACGACTGGAACGGTGCGCACAAAACTTCGGATTTGGCCGAGATCATCACCTTGTGCAACGAGGTGATCGGGAAGCATTCCCTGGCTTCCGATTTTAGAGATTTGTTTGATTTTCAACAGTCAGATGGTCCCAATGAATTCTTGTCCGAAATTATCTTTGCTGCCCAGTTTTCCAATGCAGCTACAGCTGCCGAAGGAAACTGGTATCATCTGTATTTCACTTCTCAG
>JBFWIL010000117.1:0-7892 GCA_050256015.1 Mangrovibacterium sp.
TACTATTTCGTTCCGCTCAGGACAAAAGACGGTGGCCGGCTACCCCTATGAATTAAAGGCCAGGAATAATGAAGCGGCCTGCATTCCCGGGTTTAGCAGTTCGGATGTTATCTACCTCATTACACCTGATCGCTTTGCCAACGGCGACCTGCAGAATGACGAAGTAAACGGGATGAAGGAAAAGCCTGACCGGTCAAATAAAGACGGCCGTCATGGCGGTGACCTGCGCGGTATTATCAATCATCTCGATTATCTGCATCAACTGGGGTTCACCGCGGTTTGGCTAAACCCGGTACTGGAGAACAACATGACCAGTACCTCCTATCATGGCTACTCGACGACCGATTTCTACAAGGTGGATCCGCGTTTCGGTTCCAATGAAGAGTACAGGGAACTGTCGGCCGAGCTGAAGAAAAGGGACATGAAGCTGATCATGGACATGATCTTTAATCACTGCGGTTCCGAACACTGGTGGATGGATGATATGCCCATGGCCGGCTGGATCAATAATTATCCTGACTATAAAATTACCAGTCACCGGCGAACGGTGCACGAGGATCCGTATGCCTCAGAAGCCGACCGGACAGCCATGACCGATGGCTGGTTCGTACCGACCATGCCCGATCTGAACCAGCGTAACCCTTTATTGGCGACTTACCTGATCCAGAACAGCATCTGGTGGATAGAATACGCGGGACTGAACGGCATTCGCCAGGATACCTGGCCTTATCCCGATAAATACATGATGGCCGGCTGGACGGCCCGGGTGCTGGATGAATATCCTGATTTTAACATCGTGGGAGAGGAATGGAGTATGAACCCGGCTATTATTTCCTATTGGCAAAAGGGAAAGATAAATTCCGATGGCTACCGGTGTTATCTTCCTGCCCTGATGGATTTTCCATTACAAAATGCCGTTAGTTTGGGCCTGAAAGATGAGGAAAGCCGGGATAACGGACTGATCCGGATGTACGAGTTGCTGGCGAACGATTTTCAGTACCCGGATGCCGGAAACCTGGTTGTCTTCCCCGATAACCACGATATGCAGCGTTTTTATACCCAGGTGAATGAGGATGCTGACCTGGTCAGGCTGGGGTTGGCTTATTTTTTAACGATACGCGGAATTCCGCAGATCTTCTACGGAACGGAGATCCTGATGTCGAGCCCGGGACAGAAAGACGATGGGATCATCCGAAGCGACTTTCCCGGGGGCTGGCCGGGCGATACGGTGAACGCTTTTACGGGTGAAGGACTCACTTCTCAGCAAAGGGAGATGCAAAGTTACCTGAAAACCATCCTCAATTGGCGAAAAGATAAAGAAGTGATCCATTCGGGAAAGCTGAAACATTTCGTCCCCGAAGATGGCGTTTATGTTTATTTCCGGTATAATAAAGAGGAAACGGTCATGATTGTTCTCAATAAAAACCGCGAAGCAAAAACGATCGCTGCCGACCGCTTCAAAGAGCTAACAGCCCCTTATAAAAGCGGGACGGACATCATTACTTCCACGCCGGTCAGTAATTTGAACCGGATTGCTGTTCCGGCCCGGTCGGCCATGATCGTTGAATTAAAGTAGAACGGAACCCGTAAAAGAAAATACGATATGCGAATTAATAGGATAAGGTTTTATTTACAGGGACTACTCCTTCTCCTGTTGACCGGGTTTGTGCCGGTAAGCTGCCAGCCTCAGACGAAAGTATCTCAGGTGACAACTCAGGAATTTCAGAAACCTGAGTGGCTGAAAGACGCGGTGCTTTATGAAGTGAATATCCGTCAATATACGCCGGAAGGGACGTTTAATGCGTTCGCTCAGCACCTGCCGCGGCTAAAGGACATGGGGGTTGACATTCTTTGGCTGATGCCTGTTCACCCCATTTCGGAGAAAAACCGTAAAGGTACGCTGGGATCCTACTATTCCGTAAAGGATTATCAGGGTATTAACCCGGAATTCGGAACACTTGACGATTTTAAGACCCTGGTGAACTGGTCACATGAGTTGGGAATGAAGGTTATTATCGACTGGGTAGCGAACCATACCGGTTGGGACAACCCGTGGATCGGGGAGCATCCCGACTGGTACACGCAGGATTCGGCAGGGACGATCATTTCTCCTGACCCCGACTGGTCGGACATTGCCGATCTGAATTTTGACGTGCAGCCCATGCGGCGGGCGATGATCAACGCCATGGTTTACTGGCTTAGGGAGGCTGACATCGATGGCTTCCGCTGCGATGTGGCCTGGGGCGTGCCGCAGGATTTCTGGGAGGAAGCCCGCGCTTCCCTCGATTCGGTCAAGCCGGTTTACATGCTGGCAGAAGACGAGGATCACCCGGAATTGCTGGAGAAAGCCTTTGATTCGAATTACGCCTGGGAATTGCATCACCTGATGAATGAAGTTGCACAGGGAAAAAAGACTGCCGGTGATATCCGGGCTTATTATGATCGGTTGGAGCCATATGCTCCCGGTTCATTCCCCATGCAGTTTATCACCAATCATGATGAAAATTCCTGGGCCGGGACCATTCAGGAGCGGATGGGTGCGGCCGGCGATGCCTTCGCCGTGCTTTCGTTTACCGTTCCGGGAATTCCACTGGTTTACAGTGGCCAGGAAGCCGGACTGAATAAGCGCTTAAAGTTTTTTGAAAAGGACACCATTTCCTGGTCGGACCTGAGCAGGCAGGACTTTTATGAAAGGCTCATCGACCTGAAAACCGGAAATCCGGCTTTGTGGAACGGTTTGGAAGGAGGTGAAATACAATTCCTGACAACCGGCAAGCCGGATCAGGTACTTGCTTATGTCCGTGAAAAAAATAATAATAAAGTGATGGTCGTGATGAACCTTTCCGCTCAGCCTGTTGTTTCTTCTGTAGAGTTCGGTGTTCAACAGGAAATGGCAGAGTGGTTTAATCAGGATAAGTTTAAAGGAGAGAAGGAGAACATCGAACTTTTTTCCTGGGAATATAAAGTTTATACAAGCAAATAAATTTTAGTTTTGGTTTAGTTGGTTTATTTGGAAGAGGTTCGCTGAGGCGGACCTTTTTTTATCTTTACCTCTGGGATAGCATACCCCGAACGATAGCCTGAAAAAACGGGCAATAAATTACACTTTACGTGTTGAGGATCAAAAATACACTTGGAAAGGATTGAACGGGTACTTCTGTTAGCAGGAAAACAACACGGAAGAATATGACCAATTCGTTCGCAAACGAATCCAGTTAAGACAGACATAGGCCGGTATGGAGGATCCCTGCTCCCTGACACTCAGGGCAAACTAATTTAAATCACGAAAGGAGGTAAACGATCATAAACTGGACATACATCAGACTGCCAACAGGAAAAAACTCCTGTTGAACAGATTAGCTATGGTCATTACCGGATGCCCAATAGCTCATTGGGCTGAAGAAAATACTCACCGAATCAATGTTAAAGTTTACGATAGTTTTTTTTCTGATTGAATTTCATTAATTTGGTTCCGACTAAACAAAAGGTATGCCTGACTTCGACTGGATATTCAGGAAATACCATACATCGCTGTTTTTGTATGCCTTAAAGTTTGTGCACGACGAAAATATTGCGTTGGACTTGGTACAGGACGTTTTTACCCTGGTGTGGGAGAAGAAAAAGCTTAAGCCGGATGACGAACACGTGAGAGCTTATTTGTTTCGTGCTGTCTGTAATGCCTGTTTAAACCATTTGAAACATGAGCAGGTTGTTCAGCGGCATGAGGAATCACAACGGTTATTTCTTTCAGTGTTGGAATTGAACTATTATGAAAATGGTGAAAAGTCGTTGATAGAAAAAGAAAGCCTCGAAACTATTTATGAGGCAATTAATTCATTGTCAAATACCCACCGCGAGGTAATTGAACTCAGCCGGTTTGAGGGGCTCAAAAATAAAGAAATTGCAGAAAAGTTAAATATTCCGGTCCGTACAGTTGAAACAAGGTTATTCCGGGCATTGACTGCCCTGAAAGAAAAATTATCCGGAAAGTTATTCCATATCCTGTTGAATTTCTGTTTTTTGAGGGAAAATCACAAAAAAAATTGATTTTTATGACGTAGTTTCCCTGTTTAAGTTGTGTTGATAATATAATGATGTTAACAGGAGTGCGTATGATCGGTACAACAGCTTATGAACGACTGATTGCCCGGTATTTAAATGGTGACTATTCGGAAGAAGACGGGCAAAGTTTAATTGATTGGATCAACGAGCGTCCGGAGAATAAAGAGCTATTCCTTGAAATAAAAGATTCCTGGGATGCCAGTCTGAAAAAATCAAATACTGAAAGCTGGCAACTCCTGCAATTTTATAAAAAACAAGCTTCCCTAAAGAAAAAAGTACACATGCCCGGATGGTTCTCCTGGGTTGCTGCTGCCGCCTTTTTGGTTATCGGATTGGTAACAGGAACCCTGATACCATACGGCGGTCACGAAAACATGGGGCAGATCGAATCTTATTATGTACCGATGGGGTCGCGTTCCCGGCTTACGCTGGCCGATGGTACAAAAGTAAATCTGAACTCCGACAGTCGCCTGGAGGTGGACGACCATTTTTCCCCCAAAAACAGGATCGTCACACTCACCGGTGAGGGATATTTTGAAGTCAGCGCCGATAGCAAACATCCCTTCACTGTTAAAACTAAAAAATTCGATATTACTGTTACCGGGACAAAATTTAATGTCAGCAGTTATGCCGACGACCAGAAGATTGGTGCGACATTGGCAGAAGGGCGCATCCAACTGGAAACAAAACATAATAGGATAATTGTTTTAAAGCCGGGTGAAAAAATCAGTTTTGATCATAAGACAATGCAGTCGGTTCTGGAACAGGCAGATATTGAGTCGGAACTGGCCTGGGTAAAAGGGGAGTTCAATTTTAAGGAGATTCCATTTCCTGATCTCATCAGAAGGCTGGAACGTTGGTATGATGTAAAATTGGTGTATAAAGGAGATGACTTAAATTCAATGCTGTACTCAGGAAAATTTAAAAACCAGGAGACCATCTGGCAGGTGTTGGATGCTTTAAAATTAACAACCCCAATTGAATATAACAAGATTAATTTCCGCGAATTTGAACTAATATATAAGCCTATGTAACAGCACAAACAAAAGGCAGAATGTCGCCACAACATCCCGCCTTGTAAAAACAATCAAGTATTAATTGTCTAAACATTTCAAATTTATGAAAAAAAAGCGAAACAAAAGGAATATTGCCTTATTGGGCGATTTCTCCAAAACCTATCGGATTATGAAATTAGCGTGCTTGTTTATGCTGGTGATGCTGTTGCAGGTAACAGCTTCTACTTACTCCCAAAACACTAAACTCAGCCTGACCGGACACAATCTGACAATCGAACAGGTACTGGGACGGATTGAGGATCAGTCTGATTTTTCATTTTTTTACAATGTGAAGGAGGTCGATTTGTCGAAAATTGTCAGTGTCAATGTAAAAGACCAATCTATAGGGGATGTTTTAGATCTGCTAATGGAAGGCACCGGCCTGACCTATACCATCAATAATAAGCTGATTATTATTCACCGTAACGGGAATGCCGGACCTGTTGTTTACAATTTGCAACAAAACCGCCCGGTAAGAGGGAAAGTAACAGATTCGTCCGGAGCCCCGTTGCCCGGAGTCACGGTGGTGGTTAAAGGAACTACCATCGGAACCATAACAGGTGTTAACGGCAACTATTCGTTTTCCGAAGTTCCGGGAGATGCCATATTGGTTTTTTCATTTGTAGGGATGAGGAGCCAAGAGATTCCTACAGCAGGAAAAACCACTATCAATCTCATTATGGAAGAAGAAACAATCGGCCTGGAGGAGGTCGTTGCAATCGGTTATGGTACGATGAAAAAGAGTGATTTAACAGGAGCTATAACACGGGCCAATATAACAACCCTGGAAAATTCTCCTAATGTAAATGTTTTACAAAGCATAAAAGGTGTGGTTCCCGGTTTGAACATTGGCGTGGCCACAACAGCGGGCGGTAATCCAACGATATCGATTCGCGGGCGCAATTCAATTTCCGGAACAACAAGCCCCCTGATTGTGTTGGATGGTATTGTTTACCGGGGAGAATTAACGGATATTAATCCCAATGACATTGAATCGATCGATGTGCTGAAAGATGCCAGTAGCGCAGCCATATACGGATCTCAGGGAGCTAACGGGGTACTCATGATAACGACCAAGTCAGCCAAAAAAATGTCTAAACCAATTATTGAATATAGTGGATCTTTTTCTTTTCAGGAACTAATAAATAATGACCTGGACAGGCTGGACCGGGATGGGTTCCTGAATCAGCTTGCAGACATCTATATCTCTGATAGCCGGATGGGAGACAATTTACTTGAATGTAATCCTGACTTCGATCCGACTTCATATTTCAGGGATGAAAATGTACTTCAGGGATATCTAAACGGAACGAATACAGACTGGTGGGATCTGCTTTCCAAACCAACACCTTATATCCATACGCATAATATCAGCCTGCGGGGAAAGAGCGATCTGACCAGTTATTTTCTTTCTTTTGGTTATACTGATCAGAAAAACATGGTAATCAATGATACCTATAAACGATATAACCTGCGTATAAACTTAGATGCAAAAGTTACAGACTGGTTAAGAATCGGTACTCAATCCTATTTTACCGTGAGTGATTTTTCCGGGTACAATACCGACTTCAGTAATTTAAATACCATTCCTGCCTTAGTGGATGCTTACGAAGAGGACGGTTCCATAAAAACATTTCCCTATTTGGGATATGCCAGCCCGTTGCTGACCGTTGACAATCCTAATAAAGATAAGAGAAATCATTTAACAGGTAATTTTTATACGGATATTACCATTCCCTGGATAAAAGGTCTTAGCTACCGGTTAAGTTATTCGAACAGTTGGGAGTTTTATAAGTATTTTCTTTCTGATCCGTATGATAATGCTTTACAGGGTAGTGCAGAAAAGACTTACAGTAATCAACACGAATGGACGCTGGACAATATCGTTACCTATAAGCGTAATTTTGGAAAACATTCTGTAAACGGAACGTTTGTATATGGTGTTGAAAAACGGGAATATGAGAAAACCAGTTCAACCGCTAATAATTTTACCGATCAGACGCTTGGTTATAATTCCATGCAATCCGGACAGGCTGATTTGAATACAATTACCTCTTCAGCCTGGAAAGAAACAAGTCTCTACACAATGTTTCGTGCCGTTTATACTTATAATGACCGTTATATTTTCACCGGAACAATACGTCGTGACGGCTTTTCCGGTTTTGGTGAAAATAATAAATTTGGCTATTTCCCCTCTGCGGCAGTGGCCTGGAGAATCAGTGAAGAAAACTTTCTGAAAGATAAATACGATTGGATTAACAATTTAAAATTGCGTTTTTCCTACGGAAGCGGTGGTAACAGAACACTGGGACGGTATGCTACCCTGGCCCAGATGTCGATGGACATGCCTTTTACTTCAGATTATACCGGCGGATACGTTTTCGGAGACGGTTCTTCTGCCGAGTTGGCCCGGGCTGTCAGTACCATGTCCAATGAGGATTTGAAATGGGAAACGACCAGATCATTCAATTTGGGAATTGATTTTTCAGTGCTGAATAATCGCTTATCCGGGAATTATGAATTTTATATATCCAAAACACATGACCTTCTTTATAATGTTTCTATTCCCAATATTAACGGGATGTATCCCAATGCCGGCTATGATCTGACAGTTCCTACCAATATCGGAAAATTAAAAAATACAGGTCATGAAATTAGCATTACAGGAATCCCGGTTAAGACAAAAGATTTTGAGTGGACTGTTACCGGAAATTTTTCTACCAATAAAAACAAGGTATTAAATATTTTGGGTTATGATACTGACGGAGACGGCAA
>JBFWIL010000118.1:0-7887 GCA_050256015.1 Mangrovibacterium sp.
CTTTGCCGGAATTATTCAGACCCTCTATACAATTATCCTGTATAAATACATCGATCCGTCCGTCATGGAACAGATCCGTGTTATGCAGGAAGAGGCCATGCTGAAGCAGGGGTTGCCGGAAGAAAGTATTGAAATGGCAACCAGCATGATGGCCAAATTTCAGAGTCCGCTGATCCTGGCTGTTTCATCACTGATCACCTTTGTGCTTATCGGACTGGTCATCTCACTGATCACCTCTGTATTTGTACGGAGAAATAAAACAAAGGATGGTTTTGAACAGGCCATGGAAGAAATACGGGAAGAACCGGCTGAACATACCAGACAATAAACAGACAAACCCAAGTGTATCAAAAAAAAAGACACGTGAACATTTCCATAGTTATTCCCCTGCTTAATGAAGAAGAGTCGTTGCCTGAACTGGCCGAGTGGATCAAGAGTGTGATGGACAGGAACGGATATTCTTATGAGATACTGTTTATTGATGACGGAAGCAGTGATCGTTCGTGGGAAATCATTGAAGCCCTGCATGAGGAAAATCTCGCCATCAGGGGCATCAGGTTCCGTCGGAATTACGGAAAATCGGCGGCCCTGCAGGTAGGCTTCAGCCGGATCCGTGGAGAAGTGGTATTCACCATGGATGCCGACCTGCAGGACAGTCCCGAAGAAATCCCCGAACTCTACCGGATGATCAGGGATGAAAAATATGATCTGGTATCGGGCTGGAAAAAGAAACGGCATGACCCGCTGTTTTCCAAAAACATACCCAGCAAGTTTTTTAACTGGATTGCCCGGAGAAGTTCGGGCATCAGGATACACGATTTCAACTGCGGACTCAAAGCCTACCATCACCGGGTAGTAAAAAGCATTGAGGTGTACGGAGAGATGCACCGTTATATTCCCATCATTGCCAAATGGGCCGGATTTGGACGCATTGGAGAAAAAGTGGTCCACCACCAGGAACGCAAATACGGCAAAACCAAGTTTGGCATCACCCGTTTTATCCGGGGCCCGCTGGACCTGCTATCCGTAATCTTTATCGCCAAATTCGGCAAGCGTCCCATGCACCTGTTCGGAGGCATCGGTTCCCTGGTTTTCCTGGGCGGTTTTTTTGCGGCCCTCTGGCTCGGCATCAATAAGCTAATGGCTGTATCTCACAACCTGGCAGCCCCAAAGGTTACGGAAAGTCCTTATTTTTTCCTGGCTCTGACAGCCATGATCATCGGAACCCAGCTGTTTCTGGCCGGATTTATCAGTGAACTGGTTTCGCGGAACGGCTCTGAAAGAAACAAATACCTGATCGACAAGACCCTGGAATAAGCCGTCAGCTTTCGGGATAATCCAGAAACTTTTCCCCTACCCCCTTGCTTTCAAAAGCCCGGGCGATTATACAGGCTACAGACCCGTCGGGGAAACGCGACACGTCGATGGTCAAATCATAGCGTTCCTCGGACGTTTTATCTTTTATAAAATAGCGGTGCAGGTTTTCCCTGCGGACATCCGTTTCACGGATATATTGCATGGCTTCTTCCTTCGTACACCCCTTGCGAACAGTTAAACTTTCAGTTCTCCATTCAAGCGGAGCAATCAAACGGACATGAAGGGAATTTTTCAAATCGCCGGCAATGATATGTCCGCCCCGCCCAAGAATAATGCTGCAGCCATCCATCGCAAAATTACGGATTACACCACGCACAGTTTTCATGATCGCCCGGTTGCTTTTGTAATACTTATCGCTGAAAGCCGAAAGAATTTCCTCAAAAGTAAAATGCTGATCCAATTTCATAAGACGTTTAACTTTCTCCGGATCCATCTTTAATTCCTGGGCACTTTCACTTAAAACTTCCTTACTGATTACCAGCCAGGGCTTACTATAACAGGATTTGTTCAGTTCGGCTGCCAGTTCACGACTAATTTTCAGTCCGCCACATCCCGTTTCCCGGGATATGGTAATCACTGGCCCGGCCGGTTTCCGGGAAGGAATATGCGCAGACAGTTTTTCTTCCATCCGTTTGTTCAGGTAGTTGGTCAGATAATTGCTCATAATTGTCGGTTTTATCATGGTATACGCAACATTTACGGTCCGGTTATATGTTTAACAAAATACGTTAAGCCAACAAATTCTTCTAAAATTGTTTAGGGAGGGCATTTATCATGATACTGAAACCGATTATTCCTTATTTTTATAGGTCAATAAAGAGAAACACCAAGCTATGTTTGAAAAAGAAATTTACGCAACACGACGGGAAAAGCTGATGAACCTGGTTGGTAAGGGAATTATCCTGCTGACAGGGAACACCGAATCTCCGATGAACTATACAGACAACACCTATCCTTTCCGGCAGGACAGTTCATTCCTGTATTTTTTCGGTCTGGATCAACCCGGATTGGCCGGACTGCTGGATACGGAAAGCGGAGAAGAAGTCCTTTTCGGAAACGATTTCAGCATGGATGACATCATATGGATGGGAAAGCAGACAAGCATGCAGGAAACAGCTACCCGCGCAGCGGTAAGAAATCAACTGCCTTTTCGGAAGCTGGCTGCCATGCTCGGTGACGCAATCCGCCAGGGACGCCGGATCCATATTCTGCCTCCATACCGGGCTGAAAATAAGCTGCTCCTGGGAGAACTTATGGGAATTTCGGCAGGCATGCTTGCCGAATATGCCTCTGTTGATCTCATCCGGGCCGTGGTGAAACTGCGTTCCGAAAAACAAGTCTGTGAAATTGAAGAAATGAAAAAAGCCTGGGCCACAGGTTACCAGATGCATCTTGCCGCTATGCAGATGGCCCTCCCCGGCATCAGTGAACAAACCGTGGCCGGAACCATAGACAGCATTCCCCTGAAAGCAGGAGGGATGACTGCCTACCCCACCATCCTTTCCCAGCACGGGGAGATTCTGCACAATCACAGTCATGGGGAAATGCTGCAAAGAGGCCGGTTATTGCTGGTTGATGCCGGGGCGGAAAGCGCCATGCACTATGCTTCCGATTTCACCCGGACAACGCCCGTTGGAGGTCGGTTTTCCCACAAACAACAGGAAATATACAGTCTTGTACTGGCAGCCAACAACAAGGCAAAAGAACTGATCAAAGCCGGAATCACCTACCGCTTCGTTCACATGGCCGTTGCCGAAGTTATTGTTACCGGGTTGAAGGAACTCGGGCTGATGAAAGGCGATCCGCAGGAAGCCGTAAACCAGGGAGCCCATGCCCTGTTCATGCCACACGGACTGGGGCATATGATCGGGTTGGATGTACACGACATGGAAGATCTCGGACAAATCCATGTGGGCTTCGATGAGGAAATACGCCCTTCTGCCCAGTTCGGAACGGCCTCCCTCAGGCTGGGCAGAAAGCTGCGTCAGGGCTTTACTGTCACCAACGAGCCGGGCATTTACTTTATCCCGGCCCTGATTGACAAATGGAAACAGGATAAAATACACACAGGTTTTATCCGCTATGATAAACTGGAATGTTACCGTGATTTTGGCGGTATCCGCCTGGAAGACGACCTGCTGGTTACCGAAACGGGATGTGAGCTGCTCGGAAGGCGCATTCCCATCACCCCGGAAGAGGTCGAACAGGCAGTCGGTGCATAAAAATAAAACTGTAGAAAGAATCATTTTCCCCCGTTCTCTTTTCCGTTCGCACAAAATCTCTTAAGTTTGATTTTAATCCGGCTTGCGCAGAAACGGGATTGCCAAAGCGTGAATATAAGCCGGCAGGCTGCCTGCAATTAAAAACAAAACCAATGACCGGTTATTCCAGAATCAACTCATATTCAGGTATTCCCAAATACAGACAGGTGGAAGACCTGATCCTTTCAGATATCGAATCGGGGATATTTAAACAGGGACAGCGCATACCTTCCATCAATGAGACCAGCGAAGAACTGCTCATTTCAAGGGACACAGTGGAAAAAGCATATGTTCATCTCCGGGAAAAAGGCATTTTGGCTTCGGTACGTGGCAAGGGGTACTACGTCAACCAGAGCAGTATCGGCAACAGACTAAGAATCAGTTTAATATTCAACAAACTAAGCAATTACAAACGCAGTCTGTATAATTCCTTTATTCAAACACTGGGGAAGAAAGCCAGTGTGGATGTGTTTATCTACAATTACGATATCACTGAATTTGAAAACATCATTGACAACAACCTGGCCAATTACGACTATTTTGTTATTCTCCCCCATTTCAAAAACGAACAAGCGGACGTAGAACGGGTTATCCGGAAAATTCCAAAGGGAAAAGTGCTGATCGTCGACCGAAACCTGCCCGAACTCAAGGATTATCCGGTGGTTTACCAGGAGTATGACCGCGATATCCGGGAGGCTCTTTCAAAAGCCTTAGAACTGTTAAACAAATACCGGAGACTGAACCTGATTTTTCCTCCCCAGGAATATTACTCCAGTTACATCCGTAAAGGATTCATCATTTTTTGCCAGGTAAACCGTTTTGATCATCGCATTTTGGATGCCCCCCTTCCGGAACAGATCTGCAGAGGGGAAGCCTATATCACTATTTCTGACAATGATCTTTACGAACTGATCCGCATCATAAAACGCAGGGGATGGAAAGCCGGCACAGAAGTAGGCATAATTTCTTACAACGAAAACCCGGTCAAGGAAATTCTCTGCGATGGTATAGCGACCATTTCTACCAACCACGATGAAATAGGACAACTGGCTGCCGGCATGATTCTGCAAAAAGATTTCCGGAGAATCAAATGCCCCTTTCAGTTTATTCGCCGGAACTCACTTTAAGCAGTATAAGCCGCGATAACATCTTTTTCAGCAGAAACGGACTATTTAATGCACGGGATTTTGTAACTTACTGCCAGTCTATGGAAACACGGATTTTCTGGCACAAGAAATGGCATGAAAGCCAGTATCAGCTCTTTCATGAAGAAGAGCAGAGGGGTGAACTTAGTCCGGTTGCCTTCAGCAGCAGAACGATGGCCTGCCTGAAGGGGAACAAATATCTGTTCCGCCCGCGAAAATTTTTTTGCAGTCGGGTGACCGTGCTTGATGCGTCAACTCTAGAACAACTGGCCGAAATCCGCTTTACGGGAAACGGACTAAACGGCGTGCTCAGCCTGGAACAAGGCGAAAACTACCGTCTGCACTGCACCAATCCGTTCGCTACCAGATGGATTATAAGCTTCCGGGAAAAAGAACAGATCAGTTACACGGGAAATCCGTTCAGAGGCTGTATACGGACCCGGATCGACAACCCCATGCTGATCGTTACAGGACTCTATGCCGGCATCCTTCAATGGAGGAAAATAACCCTGCTGATTATCATTCTCATTCCGCTGACCCTGATCCTGATCCGCACACTGTAAAAAATTTGTTTTCCCGAAGTACTATTTCGGGAGTTGTACACCCCGTTCACGGGCCATCTTTTCCAGGCGTTTCTGGAAACCCGATTTCTTCACCGGCTTTTTACGGTTGGCATGCAGCTGGGTCCGGATCTTTTCCTCATCCACAAGCTTCTGAAACAGGAACATCTGTCCGATAGTGATCAGATTCGCCAGAAAATAATAGTAACTCAGTCCGGCCGGATAACTGTTCAGGATAAACAGGAACATTACCGGCATCATGTACATCATGGTCTTCATGCCCGGCATGGTCTGACTGCTGGAAGCCTGTGAATTAAGCCTGGTAGACAGGATGGTGGTCACCGTCATTAACAGACAAAATAGGCTTACATGGTCTCCGTAAAGAGGAATATTAAAAGGCAGATCCAAAATTGAATCGTAGGAAGACAAGTCGCTGGCCCATAGAAAACTTTCCTGCCTTAATTCAATGGAAGCCGGGAAGAAGAAAAACATGGCAAACAAAATAGGCATCTGCAGCAACATAGGCAGACAGCCCCCCATGGGATTCACCCCCACCTTTTTGTACAGGGCCATGACGGCCTGCTGCTTTTCCATGGCTTTTTCCGCCGGATACTTGGTGTTCAGCTCGTCCATCTCCGGCTTCAGAGCTTTCATCTTGGCCTGGGAAATATACGACTTATAGGTAAAAGGCAAGAGAATCATTTTTATAAAAATGGTCAGCAACAAAATGATGATCCCGAAATTACCAATATAGTTTCGCAAAAAATTAAAAACGGGAATCACCAGATAACGGTTTACCGGCCTCAGGATAGAATATCCCAAATTAATCAGCTGGTCGAGCGAAAGGTCATACTGGCGCAGGGTTTGGTAATGGTTGGGGCCAAAATAGAACTGCATGCCATAGTTTTCCGTTTTTTCCCCGTCATAGGGGAGAGCCACATCGGCAAAGAAATCGCCCACATACCGGTCGTCCTCCTCCCGGTAATCGTAACGGATATCGGCCGTAGGGAAAGCCTCTTCGGCAATCAGGGTCGAATTGAAAAACAAATGTTTGAAACTGATCCACTTTACGCGGGTACTCAGCGTTTCCTCACTGGTCCTGGCCGGACTAAGCTTTTCCACATCATCCTCGAAATACTTATAATGCACCGAAGTATAATGATCCTCTCCGTATTTCGACTTTTTCTCCAAACGCGGACCGGCCTGTGACCATGTAAAACTCAGGTAATTGGTATTGGCGGCAATCAACTCGTCCATGCCGTTCACCTCCACCTGAAAGCCCAGCAGGTAGGAATTATGTTTCAGCGTATAGCGAAATTCCAGAGAAGAGCCCACACCGGCAGCCAACCGCATAATCAAACGCTTTTCCTCTCCGGACTGCTCCTCATTGTATTCTTCATTTCCCTCACGTCCTTTACGCACCTCCGGGCCGTTTGCCACCAGCCGGTTCTCCTGTACGGAAGGAGAAAAATACAACTCATCCGTGCAAATGCTCCGGTTCCCGGCGAAAAAGTTCAGTCCGAACCGGTTGTCCTCCCCTTCAAAAAGAATCAGCGGCTTGGAATCATAGGTACGATATCCTTTAAGCTCTACGGAGACAATCTTACCGCCTTTGGTAGACACCAGCACCTTCATCAGGTTGTTCTCCAGACTGATAAACTTTTCCTCCCCGGCAGCTGCTCCGGCAAAAGCCCCGTAACGATCCGGACTGATCCGGCTGTCGATCGCGGAATCCGAGACCTCCGTTTCCTCAACCGGTTCCCGCTGAGCATACTCAGCTGCCCGACGGGCCTGTTCCTCCGTTTCCACGCGCACAATGGAATCCTGGCGCATCCGGGCCGCCTCAATCTCCTCCTGGGAAGGCTTATTCAAGTAGCTAAATCCAATCAGGATGGCAAAAATCAGCACCATCCCTACAACCGTATTTCTATCCATAAAAACTCATTTTTCCATACCTATTATTTCATGGCGGCCTTCACAAAAGCCACAAACAGCGGATGCGGACTAAGTACCGTACTGCTGTATTCCGGATGATACTGTACCCCGACAAACCAGCGGTGCTCCGGAATCTCAACCACCTCTACCAGGTTGGTGTCGGGATTGATTCCCACGGCCTTCATCCCGGCCTTCCTGAAATCGTCCAGATACTCATTGTTAAATTCATACCGGTGACGGTGACGCTCACGGATTTCCGAAGAGCCATAAGCTTTGTACAGTCTGGATCCCTTATCGGTTATCTTGCACAGATAAGCGCCCAACCGCATGGTGCCTCCTTTTTCCGTGATGCTTTTCTGCTCTTCCATCAGGTCAATCACCGGGTAATCTGTCTTCTCTTTCATTTCCGTGGAATCAGCTCCCGCGAGTTTCAACACGTTACGGGCAAATTCGATCACAGCAATCTGCATGCCCAGGCAAATACCAAGAAAAGGAATGTTGTGCTCCCGGGCATATTGTACGGCAAGCACCTTACCTTCTATTCCGCGATGTCCGAAGCCGGGAGCCACGATAATTCCGGCCAGCCCGCCCAGCAATTCGCCCACATTC
>JBFWIL010000119.1:0-7836 GCA_050256015.1 Mangrovibacterium sp.
CCGATCTCAATTATTCCATTGATTATTTGCGTCTGAAAAAAAAGCTGCATTATCCCAGCTGGAACAATACCCACGAAATTCCAGATATTGTGGATGAATCGGAAACTGACATTCAAGATATTAATTACAACAACCTGATAAAAATCATGGAAATGATCCATCCCGAAGAAAAAGCGCTGCTGTTGATGAAATACCAGGACAATCTATCCGGAAAACAAATTGCAGCCACCCTGCGGATCAGCGAAAACGCTGTAAAAATGCGGTTAAAACGGGCCAGAACACGGGTCATTTACCTCTACAGACAATATTATCAAAAAGATTCCTAGACCAAACGGGTTACCCCGTATTCTTTTCACGTCAATAAGATAATAACCAACCAAAGAAAGCAAAGCACAGGGGAGCAAACGAGATTATGGACCTGAAAAAAATTCTTCATCAAATATTAGCAGGCAACAAAGGGGTAAAAGTGCCACCATCCGTTTTACAGGCATTCGACAAGCGGTTTAATCACCCGCTGAATGTGGAATGGATTCGTTCATCCCAACATTTTGAAGCAGTTTTTTACCAGGAAGAACTGGAGCAAATTGCCTGTTACAGTCATGCGGGCGAATTACTTAATTTGAAAATCAATCTGCATCTGAATGCCCTTCCCCTTCCGGTAAGCAACAGAGCTCATGCGGAAGGGGAACTGATGAATGCCATCGCCATACACGAAAAAAACGGCGTCCGCTACGAGCTCATTGTCCGTGACCAGACGCTAAACCGGTATTTCATGCTGGTCAGCTCTTCCGGAGAAGTTCTTGAAAAAGAAATACTCTGAAGCCTTGGAAAAAAATCATCCCGATCAGATCCAAAAAGCTTGCAATCGTTATAAATAAAATACTATATTTGCAGCGATTTTATCATACGGTGGATGTAGCTCAGTTGGTTAGAGCGTCGGATTGTGGTTCCGAAGGTCGTCGGTTCGAGACCGATCTTCCACCCTCAGAATAAAGATGCTTTCGTTAGGGAAGCATCTTTATTTGCTGGCACAGCATAACTAAGGATTCATAATCCATCTTCACAAGCTTCAGCATAATTTGACATTCCGTCAATTTTTATCTTTTATCTTTGCGTTATGAAACCAGCAGCAATGAAAAAAATCATTATCGCCGTAGACGGTCATTCTTCCTGCGGGAAAAGCACCCTGGCCAAAGATCTTGCCGATGCCCTGTATTACCTTTACCTGGACAGCGGAGCCATGTACCGTGCCGTTACCCTGTATGCCCTGCGGAAGGGACTGGCCGGGGAAGACCGGGTTAACGACAAGGAACTGGTTCGGCACATGCCGGAGATCCGGATTGACTTCCGGCACAACGTCCAGAACAAAAAAAATGATACCTGGCTGAACGGGGAAAACGTGGAAGAGGAAATACGCCGCATTGAGGTTTCCCGCTATGTAAGTCCGGTAGCCACCATCCCCGGGGTTCGCCAGGAGTTGGTCCGGCAGCAGCAACAAATGGGAAAGAACAAGGGAATTGTTATGGACGGCCGCGACATAGGCACGGTTGTGTTCCCGGATGCAGAGCTGAAATTATTTATGACGGCCGGGGCGGAAGTGCGGGCCAGACGCCGTTACGATGAACTGAAAGCAAAAGGTCAGCACGTCAGTTACACCGAAATTCTTAATAATGTTTCCGAACGCGACCGCATCGACTCAGGCCGTACGGTCAGTCCGCTGCGACAGGCCGAAGACGCCCTGGTCCTGGACAACAGTTCCATGAACCGGCAGGAGCAACTGGCCTGGGCATTGCAAAAAGTTGAAGAAATTGTGCATGAACATGAAAGTTGAAATAGATCAGGAATCTGGCTTCTGCTTTGGGGTTACCCGCGCCGTTGAAATCGTGGAGCAAGCTCTTTCATCAGGAGGTAAAATATATTGTCTGGGAGACATTGTTCACAATGCTGAAGAAGTAGGCCGGCTGAAAGCCATAGGCCTGGAGACCATAGACCATGAACGGTATTTCAGGCTGCACGACTGTACCGTATTTTTACGGGCGCACGGAGAACCGCCTTCCACCTATGCTTATGCCCGGGGAAACCGCATCCGGCTGATCGACGCCACCTGTCCCATCGTGCTCAGCCTGCAAAAACGGGTAAAAAAAGCATGGCAGGAAATGCAGCAACAGGGTGGACAGATTGTAATCTTCGGGGAAAAAGGACATGCAGAGGTAATCGGCCTAAACGGACAAACCGGGGGAAAGGCCATCATCCTGGAAAACGGGGAAAACCTGGATCCGGTGGACCCGGCAAAGCCGGTCGTACTGTTTTCCCAGACAACCAGGTCGCCCGGCAAATTCAGTCTGCTGGCCGAAAAACTGCATACCCGGACCGGAGGAAATACCCGGGTAAACAACACCATCTGCAAACAGATGTCCAACAGGGCTCCCCGCCTGAAACTCTTTGCCTCCGGGCATGAACTTGTTATTTTTGTAGGCGGGCAAAAGAGCTCCAACGCCCGCTATCTGTTCGGGGTCTGCCGGAAGGTAAATCCCTGCAGCTATTTTGTTTCCGCACCGGACGATCTGGATCCGGCCTGGCTGAAAGGGCACCAACGTGCAGGCGTATGCGGAGCCACCTCCACCCCCCGCTGGCTGCTTGAAGCAGTAGCGGAACGCATCCGTCAAATTTAAGCCAACATTAAACTTCCGCCCTTTTAAAACCGGCCGGAGAGACTTTTCTCCGGATCTGCTATTACTTTGCAAAAAACCATTGCCATGAAAAATGAAGACATAACACCAGAGGCCACCATCCGGGAAAAAAGAAAAAAACTGGAAAAAATAGCTCTGTTTACTTCGGGAGGCGATGCCCCGGGAATGAACGCCGCTATCCGGGCGGTTACCCGTACAGCCATTGCCCATAAACTCCGGGTCACCGGCATCCGCCACGGTTACCAGGGCCTGATTGAAGGCGATTTTGTATCCCTGAAGGCACGCGACGTCAGCGGTATACTGCACCAGGGAGGAACCATCCTAAAGACAGCCCGGAGCAAGGAATTTTTAACCGAACAGGGACGTGCCAAAGCATACGAGAATCTGAAAAGGGAAGGTATTGATGCCGTTGTAGTAATCGGAGGAGACGGCTCATTCACCGGAGCCATGGTCTTTTCCCGGGAATATGACATCCCCTTTGTGGGAATTCCGGGCACCATAGACAACGACATGTACGGCACCGACTACACCATTGGCTACGATACAGCCATGAATACGGTGATGGAGGCGGTAGACAAGATCAAGGACACGGCCAGCTCACACGGACGGATCTTCTTTATTGAAGTCATGGGCCGGGAAGCAGGTCAGTTGGCCCTGAGCAGCGGCATTGCAGTTGGGGCCGAAGCCATCCTTATTCCCGAATCGGCCGATCAGGAACAGGAAATGAATAAATTTTTAATGAAAGGATACAAGGAAAAAGACCGCAGCGGCATCATCATAGTAGCCGAAGGAGGTGAACCCGGTCGGTCGATAAAAATAGCCGAGAAGGTAGCTGCTGCTCATCACAACCTGGATGTACGGGTTTCTATACTGGGCCATATCCAGCGCGGGGGCACCCCCACAGCCAAAGACAGGATTGCTGCCACCAGGATGGGTGTAGCAGCCGTAGAAGCCCTGCTGGACGACCAGAAAAGCATCATGATCGGACTGATAAAAAATGACCAGATTGTACATATCCCTTTCAGCAAAGCTGTCCGGCTGGAGCATTCCATAGATCACGACCTGCTGGACATTCTCCGGGTAATCAACATCTGAGACTGTCAGTACTTTTTTCTATCTTTGCGCGTCAGATCCGAAATGCTTATAATCAATCGTCATCATGGAATACAGATTCTGGGAAATTGAACCCAAATGGCAGGCTTACTGGGAGGAACACAAAACCTTCCGTACACCGAATAATTTTACCAAACCCAAATACTACATTCTGGACATGTTCCCCTACCCTTCGGGAGCAGGGCTCCATGTGGGGCATCCGGAAGGTTATACGGCCACCGACATTGTCAGTCGCTACAAAAGGATGAAAGGTTTTAATGTGCTTCACCCCATGGGTTGGGATGCCTTCGGGCTTCCGGCAGAGCAATATGCCATACAGACAGGAACTCATCCGGCTGTGACGACCGAAAAAAACTGCAATAACTTCCGTCGTCAGATCAAAGCACTCGGACTGAGCTACGACTGGGACCGGGAAATCAACACCACCGATCCTGAATATTTCAAATGGACCCAGTGGGTTTTCATCAAACTGTACAACACCTGGTTTGATGCAGAACAGGGAAAAGGACGACCCATCAGCGAACTGCCCGTGCCGGAAGAAATCCGCAGCCAAGGGAAGAAAGCCGTAACCGCTTATATTGGCTCCAAACGCCTGGCTTATTATGATCAGGCCCAGGTATGGTGGTGTGCCCACTGCCGCACCGTATGTGCTAATGAAGAAGTGCTTTCCGACGGAGCCCATGAGAAATGCGGACATCAGGTAGTACGCAAAAATCTCAAGCAATGGCTGCTGCGTATCCCCCATTATGCCCAGCGTCTGCTGGAGGGCCTCGACCAGCTTGACTGGCCGGAAGGAGTCAAAGACATGCAAAGAAACTGGATAGGCCGCTCTACCGGAGCAGAAGTTGACTTCAGCCTGTGCGGATCGAAACATAAATTACGCGTATATACAACCAGGCCAGACACCCTTTTTGGGGCCACCTACATGGTTGTATCCCCGGAACACCCCCTGGTCAGGGAGCTTGTAACTGCCGGAAGAGAAGATAAAGTCAATGCCTACATACAGGCCGCTGCGCTGAAATCGGATCTCGACCGGACCGAGCTGGCCAAGGAAAAAACAGGAGTCTTTACCGGCAGCTATGCGTTGAATCCGGTAACCGACAAACAAATTCCGGTATGGATAGCCGACTATGTACTGATGGGTTACGGAACAGGAGCCATCATGGCCGTGCCGGCCCATGACATCCGCGACTTTGAATTTGCCGGGAAGTTTGATATCCCCGTAGTCTGCATTCTGGATCCCAGGGAAGCAGAAGCGAAACTGCGGGAACAAGTACTGGAAGGTAAAGCCTGCTGGACAGAAGACGGTGCATACATCAACTCTGCCAATAAAAAAACCGGGCTCAGTCTGAACGGGCTGGGCAAACAGGAGGGTATTGCCCGCATGATTGCCTGGCTGGAACAGCAGGGAACAGGAAAAGCCACAGTAAACTACAAATTGCGCGACTGGCTGTTCAGCCGGCAGCGCTACTGGGGGGAACCTTTTCCCGTGATCCACTGGGAAGACGGGGAAATCAGCCTGACCGGAGAAGACGAACTGCCTGTTACCCTGCCCGAACTGGAAAAGTTTGAACCCGGAGAAGGTGGAGAATCGCCTCTGGCCAATGCCAAAGACTGGCTTCTCGTAACCGACAAAAACGGACGCAGGGGCCGGCGTGAAACCAACACCATGCCCCAATGGGCCGGATCATGCTGGTACTTTCTGCGTTACACAGATCCCAGGAACAAGGATCATATCTTCGATCCGAAGCTGGAAAATTACTGGATGCCCGTCGACCTGTATATCGGTGGTGCCGAGCATGCGGTACTGCACTTGCTGTATGCGCGATTCTGGCACAAAGTGCTCTATGATCTGGGCATCGTTTCCACCGACGAACCTTTTAAAAAACTGTTCAACCAGGGTATGATCCTGGCTTTTGCCTACGAAACGGCAACAGGAGCCAAGATCCCTACCGACCTGGTTGAGGAAAAGGACGGCCGGTACCTGCATAAGGAAACCGGGGAAGAACTCAGACAGATTGTGGCCAAAATGTCAAAATCCTTACGCAATGTAGTCAATCCCGACGATGTAGTCAGCCGTTACGGAGCTGACTCCCTGAGACTGTACGAAATGTTTCTGGGACCGTTAGACGATACCAAACCCTGGGCAGAAAGCGGAGTTAAAGGGGTTTACGGATTCCTGAACCGGGTCTGCCGTTTCTTTGGAAATCCGGAAAATATTACAGAAGAAGAAGAAAAACAGGAAATACTGAAGAATCTGCACCATACCATTTTCAAAGTGGGTAATGATATTGAGAATCTGAAATTCAATACGGCCATATCGGCCCTGATGGTTTTCAACAACATGGCTATTAAGCAGGGAAAGCTAAGCCGAAGCACAGCGGAAACCTTCGTGCGACTGTTGGCCCCCTTTGCCCCCCACCTGGCCGAGGAACTGTGGCAGTTATACGGACATGCAACCAGCCTGGCCTACGAACCCTGGCCCGAAGGTAACAGCGGTATGTTGGTGGAGAACAGCTTTGCGTATCCGGTTTCCTTTAACGGGAAAGTTCGTTTCAGACTGGACCTTCCGCTGGATCTGTCCCGCGAAGAAACGGAGGAAGCCGTGCTGACCCATGAAGTTTCTCAAAAATGGATGGAAGGCAGACCTCCCAGAAAAATCATTATTGTTCCCGGGAAGATCATCAATGTGGTGATATGATAAAGCCACATGCAATTTACGGATAATCAGAAAAGGAGCTGTTTCAAAAAGAAACAGCTCCTTTTCTTAGGGAAAGCAATTCACCCGCCTCCGGACAGATGACTTTTCACCATATTTTAATCAACTAAAAAATTCTTCTTTTGCTTCCGGGTATAACCGGAATTTCCGGACAGACCGGAAATGTAAGTAGATCGAATATCATGACAAACGAACACAAAAAATGGCTTAAACCAATCTTCTACGATTATCTGATCATCTCTTTCGGGATGGCCCTGTATGTGCTTTCCTGGTCTGTTTTTCTCATTCCGGCAGAAGTCACGGGAGGCGGCATCAGCGGTTTATCGGTCGTAATCTATTATGCAACCGGCCTCCCGATCTCAATCAGTTATTTTACAATCAATGCTTTTCTGATCCTGATCGCCCTGAAAGTGCTGGGAGCCAGTTTCGGCATAAAAACCATTTTCAGCATGCTGCTGGCCACCCTGCTCTTTTCTGTAACTCCCGGACTCATCAGTCGGCCACTGATAGACGACACCTTTCTCTCTACCATACTGGGTGCGATCATGGGTGGCATCGGTATCGGCATTGTCTTTACCCGTGGAGGCAGTACCGGAGGCACCGACATCATTGCCATGATTATCAACAAGTACCGGAACATCAGTCCGGGCCGGATCATTCTCTATTGCGATGCCATCATTATTACGTCCAGTTACCTGGTTTTTCATTCTCCGGCCAAGCTGGTTTACGGTTTTGTCCATATGTGGGTACTCTCCTATACCATTGATGCCCTGCTAAGCGGATCAAATGCTTCTGCCCAAATATTTATATTTTCAAAAAAATTTAACGAAATTGCAGACTTTATCAACCGGTATGCCGGCCGGGGTGTAACCATCATGAACGGCACCGGCTGGTATACCAAGGAAGAGGTAAAAATCGTGATGACAGTGGTCCGAAAGCGGGAGTCAAGCCTGATCTTCCGCAAGCTGAAAGAAATTGATTCCGATGCTTTCATTACCATGGGCAGTGTAATGGGTGTTTACGGGCAGGGATTTGACCACATTAAATTTTAACGGTACGGCCCGGATTGACCGATGCAGCAAACATAGAGGTTTGCGGAGTCGGTTTATGTAAAAAAAGAAGAAAAACATGAAAAAAAAATACTGGACAGCAGGCATTATTCTATTCCTGGCCGGAGGATTCATCTGGCTGACAGTAAACAAACAGCAAAAGTCAAAGGGACAGGCTACCCCTTCAGATACCCTGGTCTGTTTGCCCATACCGGTAATGAAATTCGGACTTCCTGTAGACTCCTTCCAGATTGAACAGTCCCGG
>JBFWIL010000120.1:0-7797 GCA_050256015.1 Mangrovibacterium sp.
CTACAATCAGTTCGTCCTCGTTGATACAGATCTGTTTGTTTTCCAGGATGTGGCAAAAGGCCTTAGCCCGTTGCACCGGAACGGTAAAGCCCAGTCCCTGGCCGCTCTGGTAAAATTTGGTAATCAGCAGGGCCCGCTCGGCTGATATGCGGGGTATTTCCCTGAGGCTCTGTTCTCGCAATTTTCGTATTCTGGGTGTCATTAAACCGGGATTTTAAGGTTTTGTGTTGAGATAAATCAACAGGCTCGTTTTATTTGACAAAGAACCCTGCCTGTTCAAACTGCTCTTTTATGCCGGATAGTTCCTCTTTTTTCATTGAGCGGAACTGTTCAAACCGGTTTTCCATTCTCAGACGCCGGTATTTTTGCCTGGCTGTGGAGTGAAATGGAAGCAGATCAATTCTTTCCGGTGCATTAGCCAGGTTTTTTAGATAGGCGATGCATTGCCTGATATTTTCCTGTTTTGTGCTGATTCCTGGGATCATCGGAATCCGGATGCGAAACGGATGACCGGTTGAGGCAATTCTCCGGATATTTTGCAGGATCAGTTCGTTGGATACACCCGTGTATCGGAAATGCTCCTGGCTATCCATTAACTTCAGGTCAATCAGGAACAAACTGGTCCATTGTGCCGTTGTGCGGATCACTTTCCAGGGGGCCAGGAATGAAGTGTCTGTTGCCGTGTGCATGCCCGCATGTTGACAAATCCTGAGCATTTCGGTTAAAAAGACATGCTGCAGGAGGGGTTCTCCGCCCGAGAAGGTAACCCCTCCTCCCGATTCTTCCATAAAGAGCTGTTCTTTTTGGAGTTCGGCAAACAGGGCCTCCTGAGTTATTTCATAACCGGTCATGAGCTCTTCGGTAAATTTCCGGCCATTTAGCTTGATGGTTTTGGGCAGGGAAACCGGTTTGGGATCTATGCCTTCCGGGTTGTGGCACCAAAGGCAATGCAGCGGGCAACCTTTCAGAAATACGGTGGTCCGGATGCCCGGCCCGTCATGTACGGCAAAACGCTTGATGTCAAATACAATTCCGTTCATAGGAGAGTGGTTTGGATAAAAAAACAGGAATACAGTCGGCTGATTTTTGTTCAGGCAGCCGTGACTGCATACCGGTCATAGAATCCAGCATTCGTAAAGTCCCATGCCGAACTTGTGGTACAGATTGGAATAGTATTTAACTCTTGTGTATTTCATCGTCGTTAAACACAGCATTATGAAAACACCCGTATGGCAATAACCGGCTGAAAGTTACATTTTTTTCCCGGGGAAAAAAATTCTTGCATCGTATTATCGCCAGCTTGATGTTTCATTTATGCTACCCCGGTCCGTGACGGTTCCGTATGCCTTATTCTCTTTGCTCCGGAATTCCCCGGAAAAGCTTTTTCCCCGTTGGGATCGTTTCGGGGAATACTTTTTGCCTTTCGGATTGCCCGTGCAGGCCAGGGTCCTGAGCGGCCTGGGCGTGGTGTTTATTTATCCGGGGTCAGCCATTATTCGTTCAGCCGAATCAGTTTCCCTTCATGGTTTATCAATTTCACACTATACTCGGGAACGGCTTTCACCTGTATTAATTCCGCTTTTTGTGCGGCGACCTGGGCATTTTTATCGTCAAAATAAACCGGCGCGTCGGCAGGTAAAGCTTTCAACACCAGTTGCAGCGGCTGTATCTCCAGCGGTAAGTGCAGGCGGTTTAAGCCGATTTCCCATGTTGCTCCGCTGTAAAAATCGTCAGCTACCAGGTGGTGATTGAAGTAAAGCCGTCCTTTGTCGCCGGTGTAATCCAGTTGCAGGTACACATTGTTCGCTCTGTCTGCAAAATCGTTGGGGAAGCTGAGCACATATTCCTGTTTTGACAATTCGTGCATTGCCGGAATCGGTTTGCTTTCGACAATTTCCGGCGCTTCAAAACCGTTGAAACCGGTTAGATAAGAAGGATAATTGTAGGCATCTTTACAGAGCCATGACCGGTCTGTTCCGAACACAAGCCGATCTGAGTTGAAATAGGTAATCACCAACCTGGCTGCGAAGGTTTTGAGACCCGCCTGAAAAGGGAAATCGATTATCAGCCTGTTGTCGCCCTTTTGCGTGTAGCCGGTCAGGTCGATTCTGTTCAGCTTTCCGCTTTCAACCGGACTGTTTACCCAGCGGTTGTTCAGCTGAAGCCGGCAGGCTGATTCCCCGTACAACAACAATTGAGCCTGCTTGATTTCCGACGGGTTGTTCAGACTGAATTCTTTCAGGAAGAAGCGGTGTAGCAGGGCATTTTGATTATCCAGCTTTTCTGTGTCCCCGGTTTTCAGCCAGGCTGCATCTGCCAGGGGAACTGTTTTTCTTATTTCAACCCGGATGTTTTTTCCGGGTACTTTAATTTGATAGCCTGAAAATGCAGATTTTGCATTTTCATCGGTATTCAGTTGTGAGACCAATAGTTCATTGTTTGTTCCGAAAGCAAAAACCGTATCGCCTTTGCTGTACATTCCTGCACGGGAAAGAAAAAACTGCTTGCCTGATTTTCCGTTAAGCAGCCATGACTGTAAAGCTTCCTGTTTCGATAATACGATGATCTTTTGTTCGGGGCATGACTGGCTTTTCACGTTGATAACGCAATCTTTGCCGGGCTTCAGTTCACTAACCAGGTACTTGCCGTCTTGTTTCGTTACCCTGCCGGTGCTTGCCGTTATTGTTTCGATTTTCTTTGCCGGGAAACAGAACTCAGGCATCGAATCGGCATCTTCAATGAAGATCCACCTGCTGTCCAGCTTACATAACGGTTGGGCCGTGGCATATTGCAGTGGTATGCCATTCAAGTCGAAGTTTACCGGCCAGATAAACATAGCGCTGTCTGCAATTGTAAGCGGTTTTGACGGAAATATGATTCTTTCTTTGTCCAGTTTAACGGCAAACTGGATGTTTTGCTTTGCTGTGGCGGGATTGTGGCGGCAATAGTTCATTCCAAACAGAAAGGCCGCTTTTTTGTCGGTTCTGAAAACATACTGCAAAGCTCCCGGTTCAGAAGGAAATGCCGGAACCATGGGAGCCAGCCGGTTGCCGAATTCATTCAGGAAATAGTGCAGTTTTTTTACCTGATAGTAACAACCGTTCAGCCGGCCCGATTCACGAATAGCCGCCTGAAAATCGTATGAAATTACGGGATTGGTGTTCCAGTAGCCCGTTTCGTCTTTGTTTTCCTCCATTGAAGTTAAGATTCCGGTCGGATTTGACCCGCCGGCAAACATGTAATAGCCCGGCAGATTACTTCCGGATCCTATTTTTGCCATGATTAGTCCCAGTCCGTCTTTCGGCCCTATTCTCAGACGGCGGTGATCGGTGTTCATAATGCCGACTCCCACTTCGCAGGTAAAGAAAGGGTAGACAAAATCGCGGTAAGGGGTAAACCGGTAATCGGAACAATCCGTGTTTCTTTTCAGATGGTCTGCCCAGGGTTCATCCGGATATGCTCCCCACAGGGGAACAACTTCGTGAGGAGGAACCGAACCGTTTTGCCATCCTGTTACCGTGTACAGAGGCACATCCAGCCCATATTTGCGGGCGGTTTCTTTCAGCCACAGAATATGCTTTTCTCCGGTTTCCCCATGCCGGTATTCATTTTCGAGTTGAATGCCGATCACAGGACCGCCATCTTTATACATCAATCCTTCCAGCTGCAGGGCAACCTGTTTGTACCAGTTCTCGGCATAGTGCTGATATACCGGATCATTTGACCGGTCTTTCAGATTTCGTTTCGTCAGGATCCAGTCCGGTGTGCCTCCGTTTCTTACTTCTGCATGACACCATGGGCCGATGCGCGGATAGAACCAGAGACCATGTTTTGCGCATAAGCCGGCAAAGGCGCGCAGGTCTTTATTGCCTGTCCAGTCAAACTGGCCTTCAATTTCCTCATGATGAATCCAAAGTACGTAGGTGGCAACAATATTGATTCCGCAGGCTTTCATTTTCAGGATCACATCTTCCCATTGTTCCCGGGGAACTCTGGAGAAATGGATTTCGCCCATGACCGGAATAACGGGGTTGCCTCCTAAGGTAAGGTAACGGTTGTTAACCCGGATCTCCTTTCCTTCAGGTCCGGGATTTCCCATCCTGAGAATGCCGGATTTTATTTCCAGCTCTCCATTTGACACAGCAACAACACCGAGGGGTTGAGCATTTGCCGCATTTGCGGAAATACAAATCGCCAGAAGAATAAACAGGTACCTCATTGTTCTTGGTTTGAATTGAAAAAATGCATAGATAAAAAAACTGGGATTATTTGACAAGTACTGATCCCTGATAATTTCGGCTTTATTTTTTACTCCGTAACTCTTTCTTTGATGAATGTTATGGCTCCTTGATGGGAAGGATTTTCCTTTATAATTTGATTAAACAATCGTATGGCCGTTTTGGCGTTCCCTTTTCCCAGTTGGCCGAGTCCCGTAAGATACCGGCATAGCTCGCGGTTGCGTGCATTAAGATCGTCTTCCCAGATTAGCAGGTCGGGGAGCGACACGGCAAAATAGTCAATTTTGACCTGATCATTACGGTGTGTTTTGCCGAAGCGGATGAGCATGTCAAAACGTTTCCTGGCGGCTTTCCCCTTTCCCAATTTCTGTAAGGCCAGTCCCTGGTAAAATATCGTGTCGGGTTGCTGGTCGTTGTAAAACATGGCAGCAGAGACTTCCTTTATCCCGAGCGAGGCTTCCCGGAAACTGGCTTTTGCTTTTTCCGGTTCATTCATCCTTTCGTAAGCTATGCCCAACAGGTAAAGCAATTCATTTTCCTGGGCTCCGGAAAGTTTTCCTTCGCCCAGGTTAACGGGATAAGTGCGCGCCCGCGTCAGGTATTCTACCGCTTTTGAAAATGCTTTTTCCCGAATGGCCTGTTTGCCCATAGCGGTCATACAGAAAACATATTGCCCGGTAACTTTCCCTTCGCCTCCTTCCCAGGGGTGAAACTTTCGGTTCATAAGCAGTTTACAGGCTGCATGGCAGGCTCCTGTCAGGTTGTAAAGGGTGGCCAGTTCCAGGTAAAGATCGTCCCGCTGATCCACTACCGTACGAAATTTTTCCAGTCGTTCAAGCCGGCTTGTTAGCGGGTGGTTTAAGCGTTTGCACAACTGGTCGAGTTCCATCAGTATTCTGGCATCGGACGGGTCCAGTTCAAAAGCTTTTTTTAGCGATGCCAGCGCCTGCTCCGGTTTGTTTTGTTTGTTGAAGTAGGCCAGCGACAGGTTCCGGTGCGTGGTCGGGAACCCCGGAAAGATGGCTGTCGATTTTTCCCAGCAGATTACCGCCTCGTTGTAATTATTACAGGCATACCAGAAGTTGCCGAGGTAGTACAGGGCCTTGTAATCTTTCGGGTTAATTTCAGTTGTCCATTGCAGTGCAACAACGGCTTCCGGCTGGTTGGGAAAACAGCAGTCGGGGCACTGATTCAGAGCTTCTGACAGGGTTTCCCTGGAAACGTCTGCTTTTCCCAGCTTCCACTGAAACCAGGCTTTGAAATAGTATGCAAGCGGGTAACCCTTTTGTCCCGCCTGTTCATTCATCCCCAAAGAAAGATACCTGACCGCTTCTTCGTAAAGGCCTGCCCATGCATAATCCAGTGCATATTCAATGTAATTGTGAATGTTGGCACGGATCAGCAGTTTCATCTCATTCAAAATAGCATCATTGCCGGTGAGCAGGTATTTTTCATAATACAAACTGAAATTGAACCGGTCAAGCAGAAGTGATTCTTCAACCAGGACAAGGGCTTGGTTTTCCCGCCCAAGATATCGTAAGATGCTTGTCTTTAGTTGTCTGGCTTTGTGGTTGTGCCCGTTGCGTATCAAGGAACGGTTAATTGTGTCAAGTGCGGCTTCCCATTGCCGGTTCATCGTTTCGAGCCGTGCCAGCTGAAAGTAGCCGTTGTCCATCCATGCTGCATTCCAAACCGATTTATAAAACGACTGATATGCTTCGTCGTTTTTGTTTAGGTAGCGGAGGGTTATTCCCAGGTTAAAGAATGCTTCCCCGTCAATGGGGTTTGGATTGCGTTCGGTCAGCGTTTCAATGGCTTTCCGGAAAAAAGGTTCGGCTTTTGCAAACTGTCCCCGGCGAAGATACCAAAGCCCGAGAGCGTTGTTGCAGCGGGAGTCTCCGGGGTTGCGGGTCAGGGCTTTTTCATAGTAGGTGCGCGGGTTGTACGTAGCGTGGCGGTATTGTTCCAGGTGAAGCCCGGTGAGGTACAATTGCTCATTGTTCACTATTTCCGTCGGCTTTTTGGCGGCTTCAGCCGGTTTCGGAAGCGGCCGTTTGGTCTGCAATTCTGCCTGCCAGCTTACCAGGCAACAGCCCTCGGCGGTTTTTACCGTAACGTTCAGATCTTCCGGCTTGATACCTGCCGGAAGGGTAAGGGTTTTTTCGTAGGAGGTTGCCGGGTGAAAGTCGAAGGTATCATCCATCAGCACGGTGTTTCCGCTGGAAATCAAGATTTTACCGTCCGGATAAGCAGCGGTGGTAATACCTTAATGCTTGATTTACCGTTGCGGGTTTCAAGGTTCAGCATGGCTTCTTTGGTGGCGTTCTTCACTGCACCTAAATCACGGTAGGGCATGAAATACTGGCTGAATGTTTTTTCTTCGCCCGGCATTAACCAGGAGAAGTCGGGTTGGTTGTCGGTAAAAACGCCACACATCAGTTCAACGTATGGACCGTCTTCATCGGTCAGATTACGGTCCCAGGCTTGGCCAAAATCGCCATGTCCCCAGGTCCATTGTTTTTTCCCGGGCGCTGTATGATGATTGGCAACGTGCAGTAAGCCGCCTTGGCTGTCGTTTTCATACCCCCCGACAAAATCGTAATCGGAGGCAACGGCCATGTAGGAGGTGGGCACAGGAATATTTTTGTAGCGGGAAATATCCGTTCCGGGCGAATAATCTACTTTGTAATAGGTTCCTCTGGCAATCGGGAATTCAGATACATCCCGTTTGCCGTGGTCGAATACTGCATTTACGTCGGGCGGGAAAACCGACTGGTAGGCATCGTTCGCCTTCAAGGCCGGGTTGGCCCACCATAAGAAAGTTTGCGGGTGGTTGGTCCGGTTGTACAGTTTTACCTTAACTTCAAGGTAAGCTTTGTCGGGGTAAAGGGTGAAGCCGGCCATTCCGCGGGTGCGGAACATCCGTTCCACCTCATTGCACCACACGGTGGTACTGCCGTCCGGATGGCACTCGATGGTCCAGTCGGTCGGTTCGTATGTCGATGGACGATGATGCTGCGGCCAGTTGAATTCAATACCGCCCGAAATCCAGGGTCCCGTTAATCCCACCAGTGCCGGTTTAATCACCCGGTTATAATAAACAAAATGGCGTTGTTTGGTTTTGTCATAGGCCATCTGGATGCGTCCGCCCAGCCGGGGAAGGATCATAATTTTCAGGTACCGGTTCTCAAGGAATACGGCTTCCCATTCCACGTCTTTTTTTTCATCTTCAATTTTTTCAATCACCGGATACGGATAAACCACACCGCTGCTGCCCTGATAGACCCTTTTTTCGAGAAACATCGGGTTCTTTTCCGGCTTTCCGACACCGTAGGTCGGAATCATCACTTTTTCTGGCCAGGCTTTTACCTTCATTGCTTTGTCCTGTTTTGTTTGTTATCCGGTTTCAGCTCGTCGGGTGTGGCAACAGTGTAAAAATTAATCTGTTTCCGGTCTTTTTTCTCAAAAAGCTCCTGAATGACGGCCGGATCTAATTCATATTGCGGTTGAAACGCCGGGGAGTTCATGTAACACAACAGGCTGTGGCGAAGTTGTGCAG
>JBFWIL010000121.1:0-7742 GCA_050256015.1 Mangrovibacterium sp.
CAACGGTAAAGGAGAATTATTTATCGGAGTGATTTTGAACGATATTTCCGAACGGAAAAAGGCCACACAGGCACTCAGGGAAAGCGAACAGAATTATCGGGCCCTGATCGACGGCATGAATGAAACAGTATGGGTAATCGGGACTGACGGCCAGTTAATCGATGTGAACAAAAGAGCCATAACGGCAACAGGGTACAGCAAGGAAGAACTGCTGAAAATGGGATTGCAAGGGCTGGATGCTTCTCTAAGCCGGGAGGAGATCACCAAACTGGTCAAACACATGCCCAAGGATCAGTTTCAGATTTTTGAAACCGTTCACCGTACAAAAAAAGGCAGGTCCTATCCCGTTGAAGTATACTCAAGCCTTGTTACCTACCAGGGGCAAAAAGCCATCCTAAGCATTGCCCGGGACATCAGCTCCAGAAAGCAGATGGAAGCCCAACGCCGGTACGATGAAGATTCACGTCATGTGCTTTACGAGCTGGCCCAAACGGCCATCAGTGCAAAATCTCTCGAAGAGATGGCTGTTATCTTCCGGATTAAACTGAGCAAGCTGTTCGACACCCGTAATTTTCTCCTCGCTCTGTATCATCCGGGAACAGACAGTCTGGGGAAAGTGCTCCTGATCAGTGAAAAAAGCCAGGAAGAAGCATGGCAATTCGAAAAGATATTTGCCAAACAGGTCATTTACCGCAGGGGTTCCCTCCTGCTGGACAAAGCATCCTTTCTTCAGCTTGTCTCTGCACAAAAACTACAGCTGCCCCGTTCCCTGCCAGAAAACTGGCTGGGAGTGGCACTGATGGACGGGCAACAGGCTATCGGACTTATTCGCGTGCAAAGCTTTACCAATCCCCTGGCCTATAACAGAAGCAGTGTACGACTCCTTGAACTGGCCGCACAGCAGTTAACCATGGTTGTGCTGCGCAACAGGATGATCCTTGACCTGATTGCAGCCAAGGAAAAAGCAGAAGAAAGTGAACGGCTACGCGCTGCTTTCCTGGCCAACATGAGCCATGAAATACGAACGCCCATGAACGGCATCCTGGGATTTCTTAGTTTGCTTGAAACTCCGGACCTGGAAGAGGAAAACAAAAAAGAATATATCAACATAGTCAACAAAAGCGGACAACGTCTGCTGGAAACCATCAACGATATCATCGAGATATCCAAAATAGAGGCCGGAGAATCCAGGCTAAACAGCATGGTGGTCAACATCCGTGAGATCCTGCAGTACCAACTGGATTTTTTCCAACCGCAGGCTGAGGAGAAAGGGCTGCACTTATTTATAAAAAAACAATTAAAACAGGACGAAGCCCTGGTCCAGACCGACAAGCACAAACTGGAAGGAATCCTGACCAACCTCATCAAAAACGCACTGAAGTTCACAGAAGAAGGCTATGTGGAACTGGGAAACTACCGGGAAGGAAACCGGCTTGTTTTTTATGTGAAAGACACAGGGAAAGGCATTCCTCCGGAACGCATTGGCACCATCTTTGAGCGCTTTGTCCAAGCCGACCAGGAATTAACCCGGGCCTACGAAGGCTCAGGACTCGGCCTGGCCATCGCAAAAGCATATCTGGACACGCTTGGCGGAGAGATCAGTGTACAGTCAACGCCTGGACAGGGCAGCTGTTTTACTTTTTATATCCCCTGGCTGCCGGCACAACAGACCGGTCCCCGAAAGCAGTGATCCGGATCCCCGCATTGTGCCGGCTTACCTCAAGCCGATAAGACCAGGAAATGGACAGTAGCTTACTCTCCCGAAAACCGGCAAGATGCAGATCTGCTACAGGCTCCGGATCACTTCCAGGGAAGCCTCATAATCAGGTTCTTTAGCAATCTCCGGCACATATTCCACATACTGAACCACCCCTTTCCGGTCTACAACCACCGTCCCGCGGGCCAGCAGGCGAAGTTCCTTAATCAGGAATCCGTATTTGGAACCAAAGTCGACATTCCTGTGATCGGACAAGGTGACCACCTTATCCAGCCCTTCCGCTGCGCAGAAACGCTGCTGGGCAAAGGGCAGGTCACAGGAAACCGACAGCACAACGGCATCCCCCAGCTTTGAGGCTTCTGCATTAAAGCGCCGGTTCTGGGCCTGGCACACACCGGTATCAATAGATGGATAAACAGCAATCACCCTCACTTTTCCATCGTAATCAGAGAGGCTTACCGGACACATATCCGCCCCCAATACAGTAAAATCAGGGGCCTGATCACCCACGTTAATCTCATTTCCAAGCAGGGTCACCGGGTTCCCCTTAAAAGTGACTTTTCCAGTTCTTTCTTTCATTCGTTTATATTTTAATTTTCAATCGTGACGCACGGAACTACCTGATAACCATTTGCCGGTGCGAGCAATGTTTTGCTCAGGGCATTTCATCAAATATTTTCCAATAGAACAAAGATCAATCAAAGATGTTTATCCGGAATGCCAGACTCCGGTCTGCCGGATTGGTTAATTAACTACCGTACTTTCATCGCTGAATTAATCGTTCTTTAACCGCTTTGTAATCTGCAATATCCACCTTTGTGCCGGTTAAACAAAATGAAGATGAACCCACGACAACCGGAAATCGCTGTTCTTTCCGACATCCACCTGGGCACCCATGCCTGTAAGGCAAAAAAGGTACTGAAATACCTCAAATCGATCTCTCCCGGGATGCTGGTTCTAAACGGCGATATCATCGACTCCTGGCGGTTTTCCCGTAACTATTTCCCTAAAACTCACCTGAAGGTGGTACGACAGCTGATCCGGATGCTGGGAAAAGGCGTTAAAATTGTATACATCACTGGCAATCACGACGAGTTTTTGCGCAGATTCAGCCATATGAAACTGGGAAACCTGAGCATTGTCAACCAGCTTGTGCTGGAACTGAACGGACAGAAAACCTGGATTTTTCACGGCGACATTTTTGATCATGTCATTCATCACGCCCGCTGGCTGGCGAAGCTGGGTGCTGCAGGATACGGACTGCTCAGCCTGATTAACAAGGCCTTCAACCGCATTCTCCGGCTTGTGGGTTCAAAAGAAACATTCCTGTACAAAAAACTGAAAGAAAAATTTGTCAGGAGCAAACCCGATTCCACAGAGTTCGAGCAGGCAGTATGCAGAATGGCTGCAACACGCGGCTTCCGTACAGTAATATGCGGGCACACCCACAATCCGCAGGATAAGCTGATGTTTCATGGGCCTAAGTCGGTCCGCTACCTCAACTGTGGCGACTGGTTGGAAAATTTCACCGCAACCGAATATTACAACGGATGCTGGCATCTATGCTTCTTTCCGGAGGGAAAAGAACCAGAAACAATTGCTGAAGAACCGGATATACCGGGTTACCGGGAAGTTTACCAGTCCCTTTACAGGGAACTGTCCATGAATCTGCAGTAAACATGAAAATACTTTACGCTATTCAGGGAACAGGTAACGGACATCTGGCCCGGGCCACGGAAATTGTTCCCCTGCTGAGCAGCATGGGAGAAACCAAAGTACTGGTCAGCGGCATCCAGGGAGACCTGAGCTTACCTTTTCCTGTACACTACCGGCTGTACGGCTTGAGTTTTATCTTCGGGGAAAAGGGGGGAGTAGACCTGTGGACAACCTTATGCCGGCTGCGACCTCTGCGTTTTTTCCTTGACCTGATCCGGCTTCCGGTACATGATTATGATCTGGTGCTCTGTGATTTTGAGCCGGTATCGGCCTGGGCATGCCGGCTAAAAGGCAAAGCCTGCACCGGAATCAGTCACCAGCTTGCCGTGGTGCATCCTGCTGCACCGCATCCGGCAAGAACAAACTTCTGGGGCAAACTGATTCTGAACCATTATGCTCCGGTAACCCACCGCTACGGTTTTCACTTCAGCAAGCTGGACAGGCATCATTTCAGTCCGGTAATCCGCCGGGCAATCAGGCAAACTTCACCTTCCGACATGGGACACTACACCGTCTACCTCCCGGCATACGGAGATTCGGAAATCCTTTCCGCACTCCAGGCCTTTCCCGAAAAGAACTGGGAGGTGTTTTCCAAGCACTGCAAAAAAAGCTACCGAAAAGGCAATATTAGCGTTCGTCCGGTATCCCTGGAAGCTTTTACAGTTTCCTTCACAAGCTGCAGAGGAATTCTTTGTTCGGCAGGTTTTGAAACTCCGGCCGAAGCCCTGTATATGGGCAAAAAGCTCTGCGTAATTCCCATGAGCAACCAGTACGAACAAGCCTGCAACGCAGCCTTTCTGTCTGCAATGGGCATTTTTGTCATCCCCCGGCTGCAAGGAAAATACCGGGAGCTGAGAAACTGGCTGGATACAGGACCGGTCATCCGGATAAATTATCCCGACGAGACGATCCTGATTCTGGATACAATCCTGCGGGAAGGAACAACAAAATCTGGGAAAGTATCCGCAATGCCCGGCATCCTTTCCCAGATCCGCACTATCCTGCAACGGCAATTTTAATCACCAGCTTCTTCACCGGTTCCGGTTCACCGATCCGCATACCCGGACGGTGTACATCTGCGGGGAAAAACAGAAAACAAACCTTCGGATTGGCTTTAAAATACGCTCCGCCATCCTGCTCCCCATAAAAAAGCAAGTCCTTCTCTTCCTGGTATGGCAGGGCATTCCGGGCTTCTTTCAGCGAAAGAACCCCCATGTTCTCCTCGCCCCGGATCAGATACTGCAAATCGATAAACTTCCGGTGTGCTTCCCATTTGGCCTCTTCCGGAGGCTTGGTCAGGTACTCCGAAACAATGGCAACCGCTTCATTTCCCTTCAGCGGATATTTCCCAACAGGCTTGTCTTTCAGGTCTCCGCCTTTGAGAAAATCGAAAGCGGCATCCCAAAGATCCTGCCGCTTATGATACTGAACATAGAATTCCTGCAAATTCACCGAAGAATGTATCCGGACCGGCAATCCCCTGTTCCAGTTTCCGTTTTCAAACCATTCCTTTTCTTTATTCATATTATGCGATTTAAGAAATAATTAATATTCACCATCCATCCCGTGCGCTTTCCCAAAAACCAGAGAACAGCCACCGTACAGCACCTGCCGGCCCGTCATGCTTTCAGTATAGGAAAAACAGGCCACAGCAACTTTCTTTTCAACAAAAGTAATGATTCCTGTACCATCTTTGTTTCCTTTTTTAAATGATTTCACAGGAGAACTCTCCCCTGAAAGGTTAAGAAATCATAAATTATAACAAACAGGAACACGGATATCCGGGTTTTTTATCACCTTTGCTCCGATTCTAAAGAAGGAAGAGAAAAAGATGAGTGCAGGAATTATTTTAAAAATTATCCATGTTTATCTGCTGGCAACAGTCAAGTATATACTGACTTTCCCGTATGCACTGGTCATCGGACTCGATTTCACCCAGACTATTATTTCGGTCACGATAGGCGGAATCAGCGGCTTTTTCTTTTTCTATCATTTCAGCGGCGTTATCCTTAACAGCTTTAACCGGTATAAGGGAACAATCCACACCCATATAAAAAAATACCTGTTTATTGATCTCAAAAAGCTTTTCCGGAAAAGTTCATCCGGCAAACCGGTATTCAATAAACATTCCCGATTCTTCATTCGTCTAAAAAGCAATTACGGGTTCTGGGGCATTGTCATTGCAACCCCCATTTTACTGAGCATACCCATCGGCGCCTTCCTGCTGAAAAAATACTATTCCCGGGAAAAACACCTGCTGCCCTACATGATGGTTTCCATCCTGGGCTGGTCGCTGGTGTTCACTACCATCGCCGTCATCATACCCAAACAACCGCTTTAAAAACAGCAGGAAACTCATTCCTGCCGCAGGAAGTCATCAAGGAGGCGGATAAATCCAAGCAAGTTTATTCAAGGAACAGGAAAAGCAGAAACAAAAGATAACCGAAGGCAAATAACAAATACATAGGATTTTCGGTTTTTTTTTTGCGGAGAGCATGCTAGTAGGATTTTTTTTATAATTTTGCGCTGTCTTTAGCGAAAAGACGGAATGATTGACCCGTGGTGTAACTGGCAACACGTCTGATTTTGGTTCAGAAGAGTCCAGGTTCGAGCCCTGGCGGGTCAACAAGAAAAACTGTCCTGTGGTGTAATTGGCAACACGTCTGACTCTGGATCAGAAGAGTCCAGGTTCGAGCCCTGGCAGGACAACATGAAGATTAAAGAGTTACAAAGATGAAAAATTGTAACTCTTTTTTATTTCTAAACATTTTAATAAACAATTCTGGAATTAGCTCAATCTTCTCCTCACAATTATACTTCTGATTCCTGGCACTGGCAAGATTAATATAACCCAAAGATTTAGCGATCTGATCCCAGCTTCCATTCAGATAATAATATCGTTCCAATAGCTGCTGGCAGGTATCACCAAGGTCATAAGAAAAGAAAATGAATTTGATAAAGATGCTCTTAATAGCATGATAAAAGGAATTGAATTAAGAGGATTTATGGGAGGTGTTATTCTCAGGGGAGAAGGACATTCTAAACAGCTGACAGGTAAAATAGATTTATTGAAATCTGAAACGGAGATGCGGTCAATGATAAGTAAACCAGAACATTCACTCCTTAAAGAATTTGCGGATGCTGATTCTGTGAAAATTAGTGACAACCTCCATTTTGGGGCTATGCTAATATGGAATGAGCCAAACTTTTCTCAATATTCATTTGACTTGGTTGCTCTCATAAATGGTACTTTTCAAGTTGGTAGACTATCAAGCTTTAATGGTTTTGGAACAACTGAGTGGGCTGAAGCGAGAAAAAAGTATAAGCTTCGGAGTATTATCTTTGAAGGGAGTTTTTGCGGCATGCAGTACCTAGAATTACCAGAAATATCACCCTGGATTAGGACACTTTATATTTCTAAATTTATATCAAAAAATACCTTTAAAGTTTATTTTTATGTAACTCAAATGTAATAATTTCACTTTAAAGTTATATATTTGTTGTTGACAATCTATCTTTGTAAAAGTATTACAATTGTATCGAAACATGAAGTAGAGAGCTACTTAAAGAGACTAAAGGAGAAAATTAAAATTTTCGGTATATTATTATTGGATGATCGAGGTAAGAATCAACAAACATTATTTGATCTTGAGATCTCGCCCAATAAGCGCAGGGAAGTAATTAATTCTTTAAAAGCTGAAGACTATTCAGAAGGACCTTTAAAAGAGAAAATGCGTGGCATATTGCCTATGTGGGTATTTGGCAAAGAAGTAAGAAAAAGAGAGATTTAACTTTTTCCAGGTTGTCACGGATAAACCTCGTTTCTGCGGCAGTTTTCTCCAAAAAGCTCCTGCTGGAATTATACATACGGATTTTCTCCCTGGTCTAAAAATGAAAGAATATTTTGAGGTGCACATAACCTCCATTCTTTAAAATAAGAATTTGATTCGTGGGTATCAGTCAAATAACGTGTGCTTTTCCCAATTTTTGATTTGCATGATTCAAAAAAGGCATCACTCAGTCTCATCTCTTTTTGAAAATAGCGAAGAATAAATCCTGTTTTCTGATAAAGAATCTGTTTGTTAAAATAACGGAGATAGTCCAATAATTTGCTTTCATTAATATAGGTAATTATAGCCAAACATTCAACCAGCTCTTCCAGTCCTCCGCTTAAATCGATACGGTTGATACAATCCACGACAGTACGTTCCAAATCCGTCACCCTGATAAGTGAATCCGTTATGGAAGATACAACACCTATATCTGATATCTAAGTACAAAATGAAAAACTAATCCCTTCGTAATCAAA
>JBFWIL010000122.1:0-7735 GCA_050256015.1 Mangrovibacterium sp.
GTTCCGGTTTCAGATGAAGATGGAAAATGCTTCCATCGGGATTCAGGATCAGTTCTGAAGGTCCAATCATGACAGATGCTTTTATCTGTCTCAAAGCTATTTAAAAATTATGATATGTGCAACAACTTATGCTTCTGAGCCTTTCCGGGATATACAATATACCGGCAAGTCAGGCTAAAAATATTCAGGCAATGAATGAAAGTGCCTTTATTTTATTTGTCTTACCTGAAGGGCAATGGGGCCTTTCGGACCTTTGCCCAATTCAAAGCTGACAAGATTCCCTTCCCGGATCTCCTCCTCCAGGTTGTTCACGTGCACAAAAACACTTTCTTTGGTCTCGCTGTCACGGATAAAACCAAACCCTTTTGAATCGTTGAAAAAGGTTACCGTTCCTTTTCTTAGGGGGTCTTCCTGGCTTTCATCTTTTTTAGGTACGCCGATCTGGATGTCTTCCAGCTTAACTTCGGTTTTCTTCTCCGGATCCGGGGGAGTGTCTGTGATGACACCATTCTCATCAACGTAAGCAATCATGTCGTCGAGACTGCTGGGTTTTTCCTCGGCTTTCCGTGCCAGACGTTTTTTTTCTTTCTCTTTTCTCTTTTTTTCCTTCTTGTTTCTGACTTCTTTTTTGTTAAATGATTCTTGTGATCTACCCATGTATTAAAAATTTGCTTAAAGATAAGGCTTTCTGTCGTAAATCTATTCTCCCGGGCTGTTTTCATGTGTTTATTTTTTCAGGGTTGCAGCTAATCAGACGGATAGGTTATTCTTTATCCGGAAGGTTAACAGCCTGATTCTGGCCGAAGGCAGGTGCTGTCACCGGATGTGGCCCGGAGGTTAAGGAAATGCAACCCGCCCAGAATAAACAAAATGATTGAGACTGCTATGGGTTTTCAAAATATGGTTATTTTTGAGTTGAAACAAACAAGCATCCTAATGAAGACATTCGTTTTTTTGCTCATGGCCGGACTCGCTTCTTTACAAACCTGCAATTCAGAAATAAAACCTGTTCTGTATGCAGGGACCTATTCTGAAGCGAACAGCGAGGGAATTTACCGGTTTGTTTATGATTCCGGGAACGGACTGCCTGAACGGGCCGGGGTGACTCCCAATCAGGAAAATCCTTCTTTCATGGCATTGCATCCCGGGGGAAAATACCTCTATGCCGTTAGTGAAGTAGACCGGAAACAGTGTCGTGACAGCGGTTCTGTGACGGCATACCGGATACTGAAAGCGGGCCGGCTGGAGCGGATCAATCGGGAACCAACGGGAGGAAATCATCCCTGCCATGTTTCTGTTTCCCCGGACGGAAAAACTTTGCTCGCTTCCAATTACACCAGCGGGAGCCTGAGTGTTTTCCGTATCCGGGAGGATGGCGGACTGTTTCCCCTGCAGCAGCTGATTCAGCATAGAGGACAGGGACCGGACCGTCTTCGCCAGCGTGGTCCTCATGTTCATTCCGCCCGTTTTACACCCGACGGACAACTGTTGCTTGCGGCCGATCTGGGGACTGACCGGCTGGAAGTTTATGTGTGGTCGGCAGACAGTTCTGCTTATGTGCCTTCGCCGGCCGGACCGGTTGTCCTGCCGGCCGGGTACGGACCCCGGCATTTCGATTTTTCTCCGGACGGACGCTTTGTGTATCTGATGAACGAAATGGGAGCGGCTGTCAGTGTGCTGGAAAGAAACGGTCTGGGGTTCCGGATGGTGGAGACGGTGTCCGGTTTGCCTCCGGAGTATGCAGGCCTGAAAAGCGGTGCCGATATTCACCTGAGTCCGGACGGGCGTTTTGTATACGGCTCCAACCGCGGGCATAATTCCATTGTCGTGTATGCCAGGGACGGGGAGTCCGGCTGCATCAGCCCAATTCAGTATGAACCGGTGAGAGGAGACTGTCCACGCAACTTTACGCTGGACCCGGAAGGAAATTTTTTGCTGGTAGCTAACCGGCGAAGCAACAACATCAGTCTGTTTGCCATCGACCGGAAAACGGGAAAGCTGAGCTACACCAGCTGCAGCTTTTCGCTACCCAGCCCGGTTTGTCTTCTTTTTCTGACTCCTCAGGAAGTGCTTTTCTCTTTTCCTTTTTCCCTTTCCCCCTTCATGAAAGCCATGGGATTGTAGAAGATGCGGTCGCGCAGTTCGGCCTGGCGGGTCAGCCTCCAGCGTTCCACATAATTGATGATCTTCCGGAGCAGATCCAGGTAAAGGGCGATCATCAAAAAAACGGTAAACAGCCAGATAACGATCACGTTAAACAGGGGAGTTCCGATTCTGAACCGGCCCAGGTATTTGGATGATGCGTAGAAGTGAGCTCTCCCGTTACGATGGATCGGCTTCCGGAATACGGGTTCATCTCCCTGCCATATCCGGTTGGCATAGAGGTAGGTTTTGTGCGGGGAATATTTGTCTCGCAAGAGTTGCTCCAGCTTTTTGTTAACATGCCGGTCTTTCAGCGCTATCAATTTCTCTTCATCCCCGCCGAAGCGTTCCAGCAGCCGGGAGTATGAAGCCTCGAGAGCAGCATTGGCCTGGGTGTATTGCTCCTGAAACAGGGGCCTGACTGAATCCATGTATGAATTCAGAATTTTAAAGTTCAGGTTCCCGTATCGGACTGTGCCGATTGCAGCCAGCGCCCGGGTGGCGGACACGGAGGTTGGTGGGGCAATACGAAGCAGATCTGAAAAGGAGTTTTTTAGCAATATTGGCAGATCTCCTGTATCCCGGCTTTGCCTTTCCAGGGTATTGTAGTTCTTCAGGTATTCTTCAATTTCAGGAAGCAGGTAATAGGCCCTGAAGCCTGTTTCATTTTTTTGTTCCTCTTCTGTAAAGAAATGGTCACGGTAGCTGTTGTTTTTGAACTGGTTAACCGCCATGGCCTCGTAGGACCAACGGGAAACCATCAGGTCGCCGATCAACGGAGTCTTGTCGTAACTGCTCAGCGAATAATGCATCTTGTTAAAATCGACAATTACGCCGCTGAGCAGCAACTGGGGTACCAGCATGAGGGGAATCATGATATAGATGGCTACGGCCGAGTCGAGTCCGGCCGAGAGATTGAGCCCGAGAAGATTGGCAAAGCAGGCTGTGGAAAAAAGAATGAGCCAGGAGGAGAAGGTCAGCTCGCGGATCTCCAGCATATGGTGCCCGATCAGCACGAAGGAAAGAATTTGTAAGGCAGAAATAAAGAAAAGGATAAATATCTTGGATACGAAATAAGCTCCCCGGCTAAGGTGCAAAAATTCCTCCCGTTTTCTGATACGCCGGTCTTTGAAAATTTCTTCGGCGCTGATGCTGAGTCCGATAAACAGCGCTACCACCACGCTCATAAACAGAAAGGCAGGTATGTTATCGTTTTCTCCGAACAGGTAGATACCCTGATCGGAATACTTGGAGAAAAAACTCAGGATCAGGGCAAGGATCGGAGCTTCCAGCAGGGCAATGGCCATGTACTGACGGTTTGCCTTTTTGGTGAGTAAATCCCGCCGGATAAACAGCTTTAGTTGCTGAAACCAGCCGGGAACACGGAAAATGGCTGGAGGCAGTTTGGCGTGGCGAACCGGATTGGCCCGCATGAAATCAGTAACCCTTGGCTCCACTTTCTCCAGGTAATTCTGGTACCATTCTTCCGGAGAAATTTTCCGTTTCCGGATGCTCTTTCCAAAGGGGTCTACCATGCGGGCTTCGATGATCTGCAGGGGCTGTTCGGTCTTTACGGTCCCGCAGGAGAGGCATTCGCTTTCGTCCGGATTGACATAGTTGGCCTGGTGTTTGAAATAGGTGATCGCATCCATTGGATTGCCAAAGAACACTACCCTTCCGCCCTTGTCCATTACGATCATCCGGTCAAACAGTTTGTAGATGTCGCTGGAAGGCTGGTGGATGTTGGCAAAGACGAGCTTTCCTTTGAGGCATTGCCGCTTCAGCAGATACATCACCTTCTCCGAATCGGCAGATGAAAGTCCGGAGGTAGGTTCGTCCACAAAGAGAATGGAAGGCTCCCGCATCAGTTCCAGGGCAATATTGAGGCGTTTCCGTTGTCCTCCGCTGAGAATTTTTTTCAGCGGACTGCCTACCACCAGGTCGCGGGCTTCCATCAGGTCAAAATCACTTAACGCCTGCTGAATAATTTTTTCGATGCGTTTTTCGTCCATATTTCCGAAACAGAACCGCGCATTGAATTCCAAGTTCTGGCGGACCGTAAGCTCTTCAATGAGCAGATCATCCTGGGGAACATAACCGATCACGCCTTTCAGTACTTCTTCATGTTCCGGCTGGTGCAGTTTATAGCCGTTTATGGTGATTCGCCCGGCATTGGGCTTCAGCTTGCCGTTCAGCACATTCAGCAGGGTGGTTTTGCCCACCCCGCTGCCCCCGATGATTCCGACCAGATCGCCCGAACGTTCCTGAAAACTGAAGGGGTGAAGCCCGTATACCCGTTTGCTGAAACGGTATTCAATGTTTTCGGCCTGAAAGACGATCAGCGGTTTCCCGGGATCCTGAATAAAGCGGGTCATAACGCTGCTGTAATATATGGGAATAATCCGGGAGGTCTTCAAAATTCCTCCCGGGGGAAAAACATACAGCCGGTTTTGTGTGAGCCGGTGACCGTTCAGGTACATGTTTCTTGGTCCCCCGTATTTAAAGAACAATGTGTTGGTGCTGGAGATGCGGATCAGCTCCAGTTCCACCTGCTGGTTTTCCCGGCTTAGGTGTTTTACCCGCTTGTCCGGGTAATCCGGATTACCGTTTACCACAAACAGGCAGCTTTTGTTTTTTACACGTTCGATTGAGTACAGGGCAAAGCGAGACAGGTTACGGTATTCCTCCGGGTTGATTTTTAGTCCGATAGCCACAACATAGACAATCTTCTGGTCTTCCAGGCTGATTCCTCCGGGTTTGTTGATGAAATTGAGTAACTGGGATATGATAAGAAACCGGGCGTTCAGATCAAAATGGTCGACGATGCCCGTGCAAATCCCTTTTAGGTATCTGCGGTTGATAAGCCGGGGGCCTTTCCCCTGTTCTGCATACAATATCTCCCTGTGATCCACGTGGTAGTACCGGATCTGGTCCTCGTACATTCCCAGATATTTTTCAGAAAGCTCCCTGCTGAAATTTTCCCTCAGATACGATTCAACAAGTTCCGTGCTGTCTAAGGGAACCTTATCCCGGAAATTCGTGATGATCGCGAAAAGCTTAATAAGTGTTTCAATGATGCCTTCGTACATGGCCTGAAAATTTAGCAAAAAAACGGGTTTCTGCACCACCCTCCGGAGGTTGCAAAGACCCGTTTTTATAAGCGGTAACCGTGTTTTTATTTAACTTTCCCGTCCCGGATGACGTTTACCGCTTCCGTTAGCTTGGTCACCTGCTCCAGGGTCATGGATGTGGTTCCTTCTTCCAGGGCATAGATGGCATTTATGGCTTGGATATCCAGATATGCCTGCTTCAGTAACTCCGTTTCTTTGTATGTTTCCATCATTTTTTCCAGATCCTGCAGCGGTTTTTTCTGGAAGAGGATGGCTCCGATGAGTTTCGGATTCTGGAAGGTGTTTCCAGAAATGTGAGTGGTAAGGTACAAACCCTCCACCACGGTCCCGCTCAGCACCAGATAGGAGAGTTCGGTCCGGCCCCTTTTATTCAGGTAGGCATAGGCATTGTCGAACATGCCGGTAACCAGTTCCACCATTTTTCCCTTGTTGTCCAGGTTGGCTTCGATCTGATCGGGCAGATCCTGATTAAAGGCGGACGTGATGTCGAGCTCTCTGGCCAGCTTTTCACAGGCGCTGAAATAAGTGTTTACTTCTGTCTTTTGATTGTAAGTGGTGGCATAAGCCAGGTCGGCGGCATAAATACCCAGATTGAAGGCTTTGTCCTTTTCCGAGAAATAGGTCTCTGCCTTCTCCGGATCATTTGAGATACCTACAATATAGCTTGCTTCAATTTCGTTTAGCATGTTGGTAACTTCGAAAGCTGAAGGCAGGGGATAGATATATTCCTGAACTTCTTTCCGGATGGTTTCTTCAGGAACAGGGGTAGCGGCCTTTTTCCCTTTTTTGCCTGAACAGGCGCCGAGCCCTGCTGTGAGAAGTCCTGTTGCCAGGGCAATGAAAACATAGCGGTAAACGTTTTTTGTTGTCATTTGCAAATTTTTTATCGTTAAATTCTGTTTTTTTTCTGCTGTATCAGGTTTTCCCGGCTAAAAAAAATAATTCAGATTAACAGCAAACAGCCGGTTTTTTTAGCTAAAATAATATAAAAATATTGCCGGTGTAAAAAAAATGTGAATTATTATGAATTATCCTTTTCCGGGAAGGATGATTCTATTCCCGGATATGTTTATCTGGAGCTGATCAGCCGGATAAATTCTTCCCGGGTGGCCACGCGTTCAAAGGCTCCGGTAAAGTCGGAGGTGGTGGTTACGGAATGTTGTTTCTGGACGCCGCGCATTTGCATGCACAGATGCTGTGCCTCAATGACCACGGCTACTCCCAGCGGATTCAGGGTACGCTGAATACAATCCTTGACCTGGGTGGTCAGCCTTTCCTGTACCTGCAGCCTGCGGGCAAATGCATCGACCACCCGGGCAATTTTGCTCAAGCCTGTGATGTAACCGTTGGGGATATAGCCGACATGGGCTTTCCCAATAAACGGAAGCATATGGTGTTCGCAAAGGGAATAAATTTCAATGTCTTTTACGATGACCATCTGTCGGTAATCTTCACGGAACATGGCCTCATGAAGCATGGCTTCCGGATCCTGATCGTATCCCTGGAGCAGGAACTGCATGGCTTTGGCTACCCGGACGGGGGTTTTTACCAGCCCTTCCCTGTTCACGTCTTCTCCCAGCAGGCGGATAATTTCACTGTAATGCCGGCTGATCCGGTCGATTGTCTGTCCGTCAAATTTATCAATACGCCGGTAGGCGCTTTGTTGTTCGTTGTATGAGTCTTCCATTATTGTTTGTCATTAATGTTCGCGTGTGAAGTGATCATAGGTTCAGCGTTTTTTCTTTAGTTCAAACAAGCAGGTTGCGGTAATGTTTAATAATGGCGTCGGAATAATTGCACTACGTTTTCTACATGGTGGGTGTGGGGAAACATATCTACGGGCTGAATGGCTTCGATTTCATATTGTTCGCTAATAAGGGAGAGGTCACGTGCCTGGGTGGCCGGGTTGCAGCTTACGTAGATAATCCGCTCGGGAGCAGCTTCCAGTATGGTGTACACCACCTCTTCGTGCATGCCGGCCCGCGGCGGATCGGTGATGATCACATCGGGATGTCCGTGCTTGGCTATGAAATTACGGGTTAGCACTTGTTTCATGTCACCGGCGTAAAAGCAGGTGTGATCCTGTCTGTTGATCCGGGCATTTTCGCGGGCATCGTCAATTGCTTCAGGCACGTAATCAATGCCGATTACCCGTGCGGCATCGCGGGCCACAAATCCGGCGATGGTTCCCGTTCCTGTATACAGGTCATATACCGTTTCCCGGCCGGTAAGCCCGGCAAAGCGCCGTACCACCCGGTACAGTTCCAGAGCTTGCTGGGAATTGGTTTGGTAGAAACTTTTTGGCCCGATCTTAAAGCGCAATTCCTCCATCTCCTCAAAAATATGATTCTTTCCGCGGTAACACAGGATATCCTGGTCGCTCAGGCTGTCATTGGCTTTGCTGTTAATTACGTACATCAGCGAGTTGATTTCTGGAAACTGCCGGGCAACGGCTTCCAGCA
>JBFWIL010000123.1:0-7729 GCA_050256015.1 Mangrovibacterium sp.
TAAGTAATTAACCCTGCCCTGAAAAAAATCATTTCAAATTTATATAATATTATTCCATGGGAAAAACCAAAGTATTCTTTTCTTTTTCTATTTTTAAGCGCGGATAACAACAACAAAAATTAACCCAAACCTGATTCATGAACACGATAAAAAAAGACAAATCCTTTCTTATAGACATCCGGCTTATTATGCTGATGCTGATCACCTCATTTACAGGTGCAACTTTCTGTTACGGGCAGAAAGCCGGCACTACTTCCGTCAGACCCGTAAAACTGGTGCTGGCTCACGAACATTCCGGTCCGGTTATTGGTCCGGACCATCCCGATGTGCTGGCCAGTCACAACCGTTCCGGTTTTGAAACCGGGCAGGTGGTCAAAGTAAACGGGATCTATCACATGTTTGTCAATGAAATGTTCGACCGTCCGCACCGCGATCTGCGTATCTCGTACTGGACCAGCCCTGATGCAGTCAGATGGAAACGCCACTCCACCCAGGTAAACAGCATTCCAGGAAGATCTCCTTACAACCCGCGCTCGGAAGTATGGGTTACCGGGGTGGAATTCAATGAGGAGGAAAATGCCTGGAACATTTTCTATGTGGCTTACCGGGCAGGCGATAAAAACAAAGGAGAGTTGGAAGGCAGTGATTATGCCGGCCGGATCTGGCGGGCCAAATCGGTCATTACCGGACGGGAAGGTATTGCCGGTCCCTATGCCGATATGGAAATCATCATGGAACCCGACAAGAACACACAGGCATGGGAAGGCCAGCAGGCGGTGGCCACCTTTAACCCTTACCGGGCAGGCGGCCGGTGGTATGCTTTTTATGACGGGCATAATCATGTACCAAAAGGTCCTTGGCCATCCGGACTGGCCACAGCTTTGAGTCTGAACGGCCCTTGGAAACGTATGCCGGAAGGCATTAATCCCCTGTCCATCGTTGATGAGTTTATGGAAAATCCCCAGGTTACAGAGCTGAAAGACGGCAGACTGCTGACGGTTTTTGATTCGTTCGGCGACCAGGAAATAGGTTACAGTATGTCGGACGATGGGGTAAACTGGAGCCGGGAAGTTAGGGTAAGGATTCAGAGCCCCGGTAACATTTGGGCCAAAGAAGGCGACCACGCCATGCGCACCCCGCTATGTGCCATTGAAGAGGAAGACGGCACGTTTACCGTGATTTACACGGCCATGATGAAACAGGAGAACCGGGTGTTCTACGCTGTTGGCAAGTGCAGTCTGGTTTGCCCCGGCTCTACTTGTGAAGACGAAGGTTCAGATAACTTTTGAATGCCTTTTTGTACTGGTCTCCAACCGGAATCCGGAATTGATTGTTCAGGATTACCTGGTTCCGGCCAACCGAGGTAATTTTGTCCAGGTTAATAATGTAAGACCGGTGAACGCGCATGAAGGCATCCCCCGGAAGCCTGTTGAGTATGGATTTCATACTGCCCAGGGTCATTATAGGATGCAGGTTTTCCGAGTATATCCGCAGATATTCACTTCTGCTTTCAACATGGGTTATGGCTGCCAGATTTAACTGGATCAGCTTGTACTCCGATTTTACAATGATCTGTCCGGGACCGTTGTTCCGGTTTTGCTTTTCCAGCTTCATTAGCCGGAACTGGCGGAAGGCTTTTTCCGCAGCATGCATGAATTCTGCATGGCTGAAAGGCTTAAGCAAGTAATCCAGGGCATCAGCCCGGAACCCTTCCAGGGCATATTCGGAATAAGCCGTGGTGAAAATAAGCATAGGCCGGAAGCTAAGTGAACGAACCAGGTCCAGTCCGTTCATATCGGGCATCTGAATATCAACCAGAACCAAATCCGGCCGGAGTTCTTCTATTCTGCTTACCGCATGAAGTGCATTACTGCAGCTGCCAGCCAGTTCCAGGAAAGGAGTTCTGCGGATATACCCCTCCAGCTGAATCAGCGCCAGGGGTTCATCGTCTATGGCTATGCATCGCATCATCGTCTATGGGTATGGTCAGACAAACAGTATACTGAACGGTATCTGTATGAACCTGCAAATCATAACGGCTTTCATAAAGCAAAGTTAACCTTTTACGAAGATTTTCCATTCCCATCCCATGTCCGGAAGACGTGTGGGAGGAAGGGCGTTTGTTGGCCACGAAATAGGTCAGTTTATTCTCCGTAACCTCCAGTGATGAGTGCACAAACGATGAAACCCGGTAACTGATCCCATGTTTAAATGCATTCTCAATCAGAGGAATGAGCAACAGCGGCGGAATTTTTACTTCCGGAATTACATCCGGAAAATCCTGAATAATCTCCACCTCATCAGTATAACGGATACGCATCAGTCTTATATAATTTTCCAGGAAACGGACTTCCTTCCATAGTGGGACCCGGGGCCGATTTGCCTCATACAGAACATAACGCATGATCCTGGAGAGCTCAATCACCGTGTCCTTGGCCTTATCGGTATCAATATCAACCAAAGCATGAATGTTGTTGAGCGTGTTCATAAAAAAATGCGGATTGATCTGAGCTTTCAGGTAATTCAGTTCTGCCTGCAATGACTGGCTTTGCATCTCTTTTAGCTTATGCTCATCACGAATAGATTTGAACAGGAAGCAAACAGCCACATTAAATCCTGCCAGCAAAACAGAGATCAGCCAGTCGTGGGAGAGCGGTCTCCATACGGCAGGCCTTTTCCCCTCCGGGGGCGGCATTTTCTCTTTCCACGGAAACGGAACCAAAGGTCTGCCATCCCTGGGGGAGGGGAAATCGCCAGGAACATGAAATTCAGGACGGCGAGCGGGAAAGACAGGTAAATACCTGTTATTCAGCAGGGGACCTGCAAAAACAATTCCTCCCGTGATAATCAGAAACAAAACCACATACTGCCCGTATTTACGTTTTAACAGGAAAAACGGGATTAACAGGAAGTTGTGAATCAAAAACAACACAAAAAAAGGCAGGAACTTAAGCCAGGCAACTTTGACTTCTCTCCAAAGCACTTCCCCTTCCATCCTGAATCCGAAAACCGGTACGGCAAAGACGACCAACCAGAGAATGGCATAGACCATATTTTCAGGTAAGCTATGTTTGGGCAATATCCTCATAGGTATGGTTTCGCTTAACGCTGTCCTCCCTGATTACCGGTGTTCCCGGCCCTGCTGACCATGGAACCGGTAGTGAAACTGGCAGCAGAGGTTCATTTTGCAGCTGGTTATTATTTATGCTTGATGCAAATAAATAACTGGCTGTCAATTTACCGTTTTATGAACTACCGGGAAAAACTGTTCAACCAACGGCCCGGTTTTATCAACGAAGTTGTTCCGTATTTCTTGGCTTGGTTTTCTTATGCAAGCCATACCTGTTTCATCTGCCGGAAACAGGTCCGAGGATCAGCTCTTCTTTCAGGACAAAGCCCGCCCGCTGGCAGATGTTCCGGGAAGAAAAGCCCAGACGCAATTCGTATTCTCCGGCTTCGGCCTGCCAGCAGGATGTGGCAGGATCAAAAGAAACCAGTGCCCCGGGTCCCAGTTCAAAATGAAGCGTTTCCGTTTCTCCCGGCTGCAGCAGACGGGTCTTGGCAAAGGCCCGCAGTTCCGATTCCGGTTTTTCCAGCTTTTCTGAAGGTGCACTTACGTATAGCTGCACCACTTCCTTTCCTGCCACTTTCCCGGTGTTTTTCACATCGACCTGCAAACCGTATTTCCCGTCGAAAGTTGGGCTGTACGTCTCCAGATTCGTCAGCTCAAATCCGGTATAACTCAATCCGTAGCCAAATTCGTATGCTACGGGAACATCAAAAGTATTGTAATGCCGGTAGCCCACATAAATATCTTCTTCGTAAACAGATTTCCAGGGAACCCGGCGCATAAAGGAAAAACCACTGAGATCGGCGGTCTGATCTTCTTCTCCTCCTTCCACAGCCATACCCGGAAAGCTCTTGGCTGAAGGACAGTCCGCATAGGAAACCGGGAAAGTGACGGCCAGCTTGCCAGAAGGATTCACCTTTCCGCTTAGCAGGTCGACTACTGAATTTCCGGCCTCCTGCCCCGGCTGCCACGCCAGCAGCACAGCATCCGGCCAGGAAGTCCAGCTGGCTGTTTCCACAACCCCTCCCACATTAAGGATGACAACGGATTTCTTTCCCCGGGCATGAAAAGCTTCACTGACCTGCCGGATCAGTTCCTTCTCCGTATCTGTCAGGTAAAAATCACCTGGCTCAGCCTTACGGTCTCCTCCCTCGCCCGAGTTGCGGCCAATAGTAATCAGGGCAATATCCGACTGTACGGCTATTTTATTCGCCATTTCCCGGGACAGTTCCATCTCGGCTACCGGGTCCTTTCCCCCCATCAGGGCAGCCAGCCAGTTTTTGGACTTGCCGCCCTGCTCACGCATTTCCCGTATATAATTATGATACAGGCCGGCCAGCTCTTCATTCACCTCATATCCACCGTTTTTCAAGCCTTCCGTCAGCGAAACAGTATAAGCCTCATTGACGTCGCCGCTGCCTGTTCCACCGGAAATAAAGTCATAGGATGTATTTCCAAAGGCAGCTACTTTTTTTAGATCAGCAGAAAAAGGAAGGGCCTGATTTTTATTCTCCAGCAACACCATCCCGTCGGTTGCTGCCTGACGGGTGATCCGGGCATGTGCTTCCAGGTCCGGGGTATTATTGTGCTGATACCCCCGGTAACGCGGGGTTTTCATCATGATCCTTAAAACCCGTCCCAGATTTTGATCAAGCACCGCTTCATCCAACCGGCCTTCCCGCACAGCCTGAACCAGCTCTTCAATTTGTTGCGGCTGACCAGGCATGATCAGATCGTTCCCGGCTTTCATCTGGGCCACCACGTCACTGCCCCCTCCCCAGTCTGTCATCACATAGCCCTGAAAATCCCAGTCATCCCGAAGAATTCGGGTCAGCAGCTTGTGACTTTCCGAAGTATAGGTCCCGTTAATCTTGTTGTAAGACGACATGACCGTCCAGGGGTGGGCTTCTTTCACAGCAATCTCAAAACCTTTCAGGTAAATCTCTCGCAGGGCCCGTTCACTGACCAGGGTGTTGACCGACATACGGTTGGTTTCCTGATTATTTGCCGCAAAATGCTTAACCGAAGTACCTACCCCTTTCGACTGTATGCCCTGAACCATGGCAGCCGCCATTTTCCCTGTAATCAAAGGATCTTCCGAATAATATTCAAAGTTACGACCGCAAAGCGGATCACGCTGGATGTTCATTCCGGGTCCCAGGATAACATCAGCTCCGTATTCGAGCACTTCTTCGCCCATAGCTTCTCCGACTCTGCGCACAAGGGCCGTATCCCAGCTTGATGCCAGCATGGTGGCTATAGGGAAAGCCGTACAGTAAAAGGTCTTTTCTTCCCCGCGGCGTTGGGGTGAAATACGCAGTCCAGCCGGACCGTCGGCCAACACCTGCGAACAAATACCCAGATTCTGAAATTCGGCCGTGAAGCCGGCCGCTCCGGGCAGATATTTCCGGATGCGGTCTACCATTCCCGAATAAACAGTATCGGTATTTTCCGGTTCTCTTCCGCCAAACTTCTCTCTGACGGAGTCAGGCAGATCCATGAACATACCCGTACCTATCAGCAGCTGCGCCTTCTGTTCCAGCGCAAGCGAGGCAATCATCTGCTTAACCTTTGAATTATCATCCGGTTGTTTGGCGGCCGGATTACATTGTATTACACATAACAGTGTAATAAGAGAGAAAATAATGCGTGAAATCCGAAACTGATTCATTCGTAATTTTTTCATGTGTTTATTTTTTAAATTTTTCAATGACAACTTTGCTCGTCTCATCGTTGCTTCGTTTTAAGTTTTTATGCTCTTCGTTTCAGTGATTTTCGTTGTGTTGAATTTCATTCGGTGATTTACCCCACATTCGAAAATTTACTTCGCAAACACATGCGTCATTATGACACAATAATATGTTTTTTCTCTGAGAAATCAAAAAAATCACTGTTTTTATTTATTTTGTACCCGCAACTTAAGTATTATAGCGTTTTGCCCATTATGAATTTTGACACCAGAGAATTTCTCCGGCACATTTCTTTGGATTGTGTAATCTTCGGTTTCCACGATAACCAACTGAAAGTTTTGTTAATCCGGATGAAATACACCAGGGAATGGGGGCTGCCCGGTGGCTTTATCAAGCATGATGAGACACTGGAAGAGGCCGCATCACGGGTCCTTGAGGAACGAACCGGCCTGAAACAGATCTTCCTGAAACAGTTTTATGTATTCAGCGACCCCCAACGCTCCAAAGCAAACCCCGGCATACAGGACTTATTGGTTTCCGGGGCCAATATTGACCTGCGTTGGTTTGATCATAGGTTTATTTCGGTAGGGTTTTATGCCCTGGTCGATTTTTCAAAAGTTGAACCGACTCCTGATTTTTTTTCCGATTTATGTGAATGGAAAGCATTCAACGAAATAGAACAATTGATCCTGGATCATCGCCAGATTCTGGACAAGGCACTTTGGACACTCCGGTTGCAGTTAAATTATCAACCCATCGGGTATAATCTGCTGCCGGAAAAATTTACCATGCCAGAACTCCAAAAATTATATGAGACCATTCTTGGGAAAAAGCTGGACCGGCGCAACTTTCAACGGAAAATACTTTCTTTCAAAATCCTGGTAAGGCTAGGCGAAAGAAAGACCGGAGGTGCTTACAAAGCACCTTTCCTCTACCAGTTTAACCTGGAAAACTACCAAAAAGCCCTGGATAACGGACTTTACGGAGGCTGGTAAACTTGTTTCTTCCGCTGTTACGAAGACAGGCCATCTCATAAAAGACCGTATCATTTCGTTTACCTTATAAAGGTCAGCTTTCACGCCACTGATAATAAACACGTTGGTGACCTCCCCATAGTGCTTGCTGGGCAAATGATGCAAAACATACACACTATCTTTATTCCGGGAAGTAGAACTGATCTAAAAACCGGTAACGTTTTTTCGCGTGATCATCTCTCTTTACATAAGTATCAACATCAATCTGAATTTAATCATTTTGCTTCTCCTTCAGCCAGTTTCGCCGGAGGCAAGGTTCCCAACAGGGATCCGCTTGACGCAATTGCCCCGGCGATCAGGTCTTTTGATAAAGGAGAACACAGTTGGGCGCTGACTGAACTTGAACCTGCTGATTCGCCGGCGATGGTGATCCGCCCCGGGTCACCTCCAAATGCTGAGATATTTGTTTTAACCCATTTTAATGCCGCGTTTTGGTCCAGGTAGCCATAATTCCCGGAAGAATGGTTCGGTGATTCTTTTGTTAATTCAGGGTGTGCTAAAAAACCAAAAATCCCAAGGCGGTAATTTACCGTGATGGAAACAATACCTCTCCGGGCCATGCTTTCTCCGGCATACCGGGGTTCACACCCACTGCCGGCAACTAATCCCCCTCCGTAAAAATAAACCAGGACAGGTAACTTTTCATCCCCGGTTTCAGCAGGCGTCCAGATGTTCAGGTACAAACAGTCTTCACTCATGCTGTCTGAACGGAAATTCATATCCCCGAAAACATTCGCCTGCATGGGACGTGGCCCGAAATGATCAGCTTTGTATACTCCCTCCCGCTTAACAACCGGCTGAGGTTCTTTCCATCTGAGATCACCGACCGGCGGGGCCGCGAACGGAACCCCTTTAAAGATTTTCACACCTGACTTGTTAATTCCTTCCAGCAGGCCATTGGCTGTCCTGACAGTCGGGGTACTTCCATCCAGTTA
>JBFWIL010000124.1:0-7688 GCA_050256015.1 Mangrovibacterium sp.
CGGTGCTCCCCCGGACCAATAAAAGAATCAGTTAGACAACGCTCCCGAATTATTATCCGATTCTCCTGATATTACTTTTCAATCCGTACTCGTGCATCCACTGCAACAATACGGTCTCCGCTTCCAAGCAGCGGATTGATATCCATCTCCCTGATCTCGGTCGCAAAGCGAAGCATGCTGGAAAGGCGAACCAGAATATCTGCAAACACACGCGGATTAACCCCCTCCTGTCCGCGATAGCCCTTGATAATAGCATATGAACGAAGATTCCGTATCATGGAAGCAGCCTCGCGGTATGTCAGCGGAGCCAGTCCGGCACGAACATCCTTAAGCACTTCCACCAGAATACCTCCGGTTCCGCAAAGCATAATATGCCCGAAGCGATTCTCATATTTGGCTCCGATAAACAGTTCCATGCCGGAAACCATTTCGGCCATTAGCACGGCGGTTGTTTCCGGGATACAGATCAGCCGCCGGAATTCCTGTTTAACGGTCTTCCTGTTCCGGACATTCAAAACCACGCCGCCCACATCGGTCTTGTGCACCGGACCGACGACCTTCATAACCAGGGGAAAGCCCAGTTCTTCGGCAGCAGCCAGGGCTTCCTCCATATTAACCGTCACTTTTCCCTGCACCCGGGGAATACCGGCCGCATCAAAAAGCTGAGCAATCACATCGGGGGACTGATAGCCCACCGATGTTTCTTCAATGATCTTCCGGATCCGGGGTACATCTATTTCCCCCGGCATGACGTGTTCCTCATGCGGTTTGGGCGTATGGTATACCCGGCTCAGCGCCCGTCCCAACACCACTTCATCCGGGAAATTGACATTCCCGGAAGAGACAAAACGCTCCACCTCTCTGCGGACATTGAGCACGGAAGGCAAAACCGGATAAATAGGTTTACGGCAGCACCGCATCTTCCGGTTCAGCATATCATACACGTCGCGTACCGGAAACAAACCGGGACTCCCGTAAATCACAGCCATCGCATCGACTTCCCGGAAATCCCGCTCACAGGCATCGATGATTGCAGCCAGCTGATCGGCTGTTCCCGTCGCTAGAAAGTCGATCGGGTTTTCCACCGATGATCCGGGGAAAAGCCGGTTCTTCAGTTCCTCTTTTGCCGGCGAGTCGGCAATTCTTGGAATGCGCAGTCCGCCGGCTTCCAGCGCATCGGTCAGCATTATGGCTGGTCCGCCAGCATGTGTAATGATAGCCAGGCGGTTTCCTTTCAATTCCTTGCACATAAAAATATTCCCTACCGTGGTCAGTTCCTCCCTCCCGAAGCACCTTACAATACCGGCCTTCCTGAACAGGGCTTCCACGGCCAGATCGGAACTGGCCAGGGCTCCGGTGTGCGAAGAAGCTGCACGGCTGCCGGCATTCCCCGTGCCGGCCTTGATGGCTGCAATCCGGCATCCCTTTTGAACCAGTGAGCGGGCATGCTTTAAAAATTTATCCGGATCGTTAATACTTTCTACATACAAGAGTTTCACAGGAGGACTGCAGGCCGGATCAAATTTTTTATCCATGTATTCAAGAACTTCCTCCACCCCGGTCTGGGCCGAATTGCCCACCGAAAAAACACTGGCAAATTTCAGTCCCTTGGAAATTCCCGATTCCATGATAAACACCGCTGTGGCTCCGGAACTGGAAATAAAGTCACAGCCCATCGGATCAAGCCGGGGAACCGGAGCAGTAAATACACTGGCATGAGCGGGGGTGATCATCCCGATACAATTTGGCCCGATCAGACTGCCCCGGCAACGGTTTACAATTGCAGCGATTTCCTCTTCAAGCCGTTTCCCTTCCTTTCCAAGTTCGCTGAAACCGGCAGAGATAATGATAAAGCCCCGGGTTCCCTTCCGGGAAGCCAGCTCTTTTACCGCATCCCGGCAAAAACGGGCCGGAATGGCCAGCACGGCCAGTTCAACAGCCGGAAGATCTTTTACTGCAGGATAGGAAACCACCCCCTGAACACGGTCTTCCTTCCGGTTAACCACCATCAGCTCTCCGGAGAATCCATGATCAATCAGGTTTTTCAGTAACTTTCCCCCGGGTTTGGAAACATTATTGGAAGCCCCCACCACAACAATACTCCGGGGATTGATTAGTTCTCTGGCCAGCATAATACGATCTTCTCAGTTTTACTGTTCCTGTTTTTCCGGAACATTCCATTTTACAAGGCATAACAAGCCGACACCCGGATCTTCCTCCCCGCAAACCCCAGATTTGAAAACGGAATCCGGTATTCATTTTTTCCCTGTTAAATATATGGAAAATGCCGGCCATACCATACATTCACAAAAAATTAAATAGTTTTGTCTACATTTATGAGTAACATCTCGGAACAACGAATCATTGTTTTGTGAGGGAAATACCTGCAGATCATGGTCATGGGTCAACAAGACCAGGAAGGAGGCCCCAAAAACGAAAGGTATAAATCAAATTTCTTGTTTTCTTTGTATAGTCAACATTCGTATCACCTAATTAAAACATTCCACCTCATGCGTACCGCGATACTAGCCCTGTTACTTGGTTTTTCCTTACTTGCACATGCCCAAAAACCGGAATATCAAATTGTTTTTCACGGCATCGGAGACAACCGGGAATTTGCAAGCAACAAAGCCTATTCCCAGACCATTCTGGGAGAACGGACCAGCCTGGAGATCGGCACCACACTTGAAGAGCACCACCGGTTCCGGATCGGGCTTAGTCATCTGTTTGAATTTGGCAGTGAGATGGATGAGCAAAAACCAAAAATAATTGCTTACTATCGTTATCAGGATGATCAAAAGACCTTTTATTTCGGCGCTTTTCCCCGGATGAAACTGATCGATTTCCCGCTTGCTCTGCTCACCGATACGCTGAAATACTACCGTCCCAATATAGAAGGACTTTACGGAAGCTTCCGCTGGGACTGGGGGCACCAGGCAGGCTGGATCGACTGGACCGGAAGGCAGACCGACACGCGCAGGGAAGCATTTCTGGCCGCCTTCTCCGGGGAGATGCACCGCCGGTCCTTTTTTCTGCAAAACTATTTCACCCTCTTCCATTATGCGGAGACAGCCCTGGAGCCTGAGGGGGAACACATCATAGACAACATGGGGCTGACCCTTTACCTGGGAGCGGACCTGGAAAAACTGCTTCCGCTGACCAAAACTTACGTGAAACTGGGCGTGCTCGGATCATCCATCAGGGAACGCAGCGTTTCCGATGGTTTTGAGCATGCGCTGAGTCTTACCGGACAGTTTTACGGGCAACTCAAGCAGTTTGCCCTGCGGGCCACCCTGCATCAGGGGGAAGGTCACCAGCTAATGAACGGCGACCGGTTTTATCGTTCAGACAGTTATCTGCGCACCGACATCATCTGGGACTTTATTAACGGCAGACATATCCGGGGACATTTCAACCTCTCCTTTCATCTAACGGAAGGAAAACTGGATCACTCACAACAGCTTTCCCTGGTATACTGTTTCGGAAATTAGATGATCATGGCTTTAAATCAAGCCTTAATCCACCAGGTTCATCTCTTCAAGCAGGTAACCGGCACCGGCAAACTTATCGATAAGAAACAAGACATAACGCATGTCTACCATAATGTTCCGGCACTGGCCCGGATCGAACATATAGTCGCTCATAGTACCTTCCCAGCAACGGTCAAAATTAATCCCGACCAGGGCACCTTCGGCGTTGACCGCCGGACTGCCCGAATTTCCACCGGTGGTATGCACCGATGCAGTGAAGGCCACGGGCATTTCGCCTGCTGCATTGGCATAAACACCGAAATCACGGTTCCGGTATAGCTCCCGAAGTCGTTCCGGCACATCATAATCGTATATTTCCGGATTATCTTTTTCCATAATTCCCTTTAATGTGGTATAATGCCTGTAGCTCACCGCATCGTTGGGGCAGTAACCTTCCACTTTCCCGTAAGCTACCCGCAGGGTAAGGTTGGCATCCGGATATAGCGCTTCATCCTGCTGCATCTCCGTAATGCCGGCCATATACTTTTTCTGAACCCTACTAATCTCCCGGGTTACATCACGATACACCGGTTCAATATTCTGCTGATAAAACCCGTACAGTTCCCGGAAAAGTTCCAGTACGGGATCTTTCTGTAATTTGCCGGGCATCCTGGTACCCATACGATTTACCATGGAACACAATTCGGATTCATCCGCAAGAACCGACTTTCGGTATCGCTTCAGCAACTGTCTGTCGGAGGAAGAATCCATCAGTCTGCAGAATTCCTCAGGCAGAAAAGAAACATCCAGACCGGACCTTAGTTTGCGTAAAAGACGAACGAAAACCGCTTCATCTGTCGGCCGGTCATAATTCCGGAAATGTTCCCTGGTTCGGACTTTCTGTTGTTCCCGGAAAAAATCCCGCCTTTCCGCTCCGGCCTCCGGCCAGCTTTCTGTCTGTCCCGCAAAAGAGGATGCCAGAGAAAAGATATCGGGTCCACGCAGAACAATCTCCATGTAATAATTATGGGCCCGGTCATAAGGAGCCAGATCTGCATACAATTTTTCAAACCGGTCAAGAAGACTTCCATAGTCTGCTTGCAGGGAATCATTCCGCGCACACCATTCCCGGAAACCTTGCTCAAAAGCCTGTTTTCGCTCCACCGCCTTCATCCGTCTGAGTCCTCTGATCTCCCCCTGCCATCGCTTCCAGGAATTACTTGTTCTCGCATATTTTGATGCATATTGAATCCGGACAGCAGGATCGCGTTCCATATGACCTGCCAGTATTTTCAGTTTGATATCCCTGATTCCGATCCGGTCAGTATCACTTTGTTTCAGAATAAGCTTAAGGGCCTGGGAAGGCAAATACCGGTCCGTACTTCCGGGGAAACCAAGAATCATGACAAAATCTTCCGGCTGAGTTCCTCCCAGGGAAACCGGGAAAAAAGACTTCGGCCGGTAAGGTACATTGCCGGGCGAATAGTCGGCAGGTTCATTGTTATTATCCGCATAAATACGGAATACGGAAAAGTCGCCCGTATGACGAGGCCACATCCAGTTGTCGGTATCTCCGCCAAACTTACCTATTGCCGAGGGAGGAGCACCAACCAGGCGGATATCACGAAACACCTGGTACACGTATAAAAAATACTGATTCCCGGAAAACAAGGGTTTGATTATGGCTTCATAGCAGTTGTTCTTCATGGCGTCTGCCTCAGCCTCCCGGATATTTTCAGCCAGCTTCCCTGCCAGCTGTTCGCCCTGAAGTCCGCCGGTCCCGGTAAAAACCTGTTCCGTCACATCGTCCATCCTGACCAGGAAACGAACCGACAAGCCGGGATTAGGAAGCTCCTCTTCCCTTGAACGGGCCCAGAAACCATCCGTAAGATAGTCCTTCCCCGGAGAACTGTGTGCCTGAATGGCACCGTATCCGCAATGATGATTGGTCAGTAACAACCCGTTTCCGGAGACAAGCTCCCCGGTACATCCCGAGCCGAACAGCACCACGGCATCCTTCATGCTGTTCCTGTTGATGCTGTATATATCTTCCGCTGTAAGACGAAAACCCATCTGCTGCATTTCCTCAAGATTATACCGGTTCAGCAGGGTCGGTATCCACATGCCCTCCCGGGCAAAGGAAAGCTGAACAAACAGAACAAAAAACAGGATAATGATCCAATTTCTACGCATAAGTATTCAAATCATTAAAAATTTTTCAGATGCTGATACAGTTTATGCAGGGGCATGCCCATCACATTATAAAAGGAACCCTCAATGCGGTTAATCCCCACAAAGCCAATCCACTCCTGAATACCGTAGGCGCCGGCTTTGTCGTACGGACGGTAGTGGTCCACATAATAGCTTATCTCATCCAGTCCAAGCTCATCAAAACAAACCTCGGTAACGGCATGAAAGGAGACTTTCCGTTTGGCCGACAACAGATGCATACCCGTAATAACCTGATGCTTAGCCCCGGAAAGGCCCTGCAGCATAGCAACGGCCTCTTCCCGGTCGCGGGGTTTCCCCAAAACCTTATCATCCTTCCAGACAATGGTATCGGCTGTAATCAGCAATTCATTATCTTTCATGCCCTCACGTAATGCATCCGCTTTCAGCTCGGCCAGGTAAACCGGAATGGCCGTCATGCCCAGCTCGGGAGGATAGAATTCCTCCAGATGCGCCGGACGAATTTCAAAATCGAGCCCCAGTTCCCGAAGCAAATGTTGCCGGCGGGGAGACCCGGAGGCCAGTACCAACCGGTATTTTTCCAAATTTTTAAGCGTCATACTAGCTTGATTTTTCCGTTTAACCTCAGGAGATTCTATACAGATGCGACCGCGAAACAACTTCATTGCAAGGGGCACAGCAGAAAGACCGCTTATCCGTGATCGCTTTTCAGACCGATCTCCAGAAACAGGACTTTTCATTGATCCAATGATCCCGGGCCCGCATGACCTGTTCAATGACATCACGGACACAGCCAACTACTCCTTTTTTATCAGAAATATACAAAGAAATTTCCTTTATTTCAGAAACAGCATCTGACGGACATACCGGAACTCCGACAAGCGACATAATCTGATAATCGACCAGATCATCCCCCATGTAAAGTATCTCAGCCTCCCGAAGCTGCGTTTTATGCATAAAATCCTGAAGTGCCGCCGGCTTGTCGCGTACGCCCATGTATATGAAATCAATTCCCAGTTTTTCGCAACGCAGCCGGACCCGTTCCACATTTCCGCCGGTAATCACCCCGATCCGGTAGCCCATGTTCAGCGCATTCCGGATGGCATAACCGTCTTTCACGTTGGCTGTCCGAACTGGATCGCCATACTCGTTCAGCGGACTTGTATCCCGGGAAAGCACACCGTCTACATCAAAGATCAGGGCTTTCACCTGATTCAGCTTTTCCTTGAAAAAAGTCATCGGGTTTGTTTTTTATAGGTCCTGTAAACACTTTCGGTCATAAGCCGGTAAATCTCCTGCATGCCGGGCCGCCCATCCATCAGTTGCAAATGGGACCCGATAATGTGACTGTCATTTCGGACAGCCGGGCCGGTTTGGGCATCAAGAGGACTCATATCTTCAATCTTGGCTGCTGTTTCACGGATCAGGGGTTTCAGCAGATCAAAGGAAAGTTCGTTCTCCTCAAGCAAGCGTTGCCCCATATAGTACAAGTGGTTGACAAAGTTACAGCCCCAGACAGCAGCCAGATGAAGAATCTTCCGCTTCATTGAATCCATCTCCAAAACGTTTGAAGAAATGCTTCTGCCCAAATGCATGAGCCGCGACATAACTTCCCCTGAACTGGCTTCCAGACAAAGAGGAATATCCGAAAAATCGACTTCCCGGGTACGCGAGAAAGTCTGAAGTGGATAGAATACCCCGTAACACTTGCTAAAAGAAGCCAACTTCTCCATCGGGACACTGCCTGCCGTATGAACCAAAATCCGGTCGGTCGGTTTCATCCGGCTAAGCACAGGAACAATGGCATCATCCTTCAGGGCCACCACCAGCAAATCGGCAGTCCGGTCAATTTCCTCCGGGTTACAGGTATACGAAGCATTTACCAAACGGGCAAGCTTCCGGGCCGACTCAGCCGTACGGCTGTAAACCTGCCTGATACACAGTCCGTGACTGAAAAAAGTGCTGGCCAATGATGTTGCGAGATTTCCGGCCCCGATAAATGTTATACGCTGAATCATATCTGCAAAA